>JAOAGZ010000160.1 GCA_026415495.1 Eximiradius proteiniborus
ATGTAGGACTTTTCTTTTTAACTATATCACATCGTTTAACCATTTTTAAAAGATGCTGATTATTTAAGTATTTAAGAGCATCCTCTTTAGAAATACTCATTTTTTGAGATTTATTAATTCCAGCACAAAATTGAATAGCTTCTTTAAGTATATTTTCAATATTTTCATCTACTATTTGATGTTTTATAATATGGTCTCTTAGGGTTGCCATATCTTTAAAAGTCATATCATAGTAACCAAAACTATTTTCATAGTCAAAAAACAATTCACTTATAGAGGGGAATTTAATTGATATATCTTTTTCTAAATTTAATATCCAATCTACCTGTTTTTTCAATTTATCAAGTCCTAAACCAGTATTGGATTCATCTTGTACTTGTTTCCTTACGTATAATTTATCGTTTTTGTTAATCAAAAACGTTTTGGCCATTGACCCGCCTTTAAACTCTTTTATATATTCTACGTTTAACATCTCACATGGCATCCCCTTTTTTATTATATCC
>JAOAGZ010000161.1 GCA_026415495.1 Eximiradius proteiniborus
CTCTTTGTTTTGGTTGCAATAACCGGACTAACACCTTGGTTCATTGACTTATTAAAAGGAAATGAACTTCTACGGAAAGTATTCATTGAGATTCATGACAAATTGGCTATAATATTAGTGGTTTATCTTATATTGCATGTAATCAGAAGAATGAAATGGTTTTTTACTACATTTGACACAATAAAAAATAAATACAGCTTACAATAACGTAAAAACCAGTTTCAAAATTCATCCGATGACTTCAAGTCATTGGATGAATTATTCTAAAAACGTTGGGCTCCACCTTAGAGGTGGAGCCCAACTTCGCGCTTATAACATTACCCTTCCGAAGGTTTTAAACCTTCGGAAGGGTTAAAAAAAATATTAATTTATGTCTTAATTATTTAGTGAATTTCTTTGTGCCGTTTGGCTGGTAAACATATTTAAATGAATAAGTTCGATCTATTCTACTATAAACATCTGAAGGGATACTATCCGGATAACCATAGTAATAGCTCAATAT
>JAOAGZ010000162.1 GCA_026415495.1 Eximiradius proteiniborus
GTCTTGCTTATCCGATTAATAAAAAATATAACGGATATTAGGGGCATTTGGTTTTCGATAGCGTTCCAAGCGTTCTTCCTGTATTGGAGAGATTCTTAGTTTTAGAAGATACTGTTCTTCGCCATCTTACTCTTGTTCTTCCTGAACGACTTCGTAAGTTGCGCCTCGAAAAAGCATTAGCAGAAGGTAAAACTGGAGAAAACACTACAATTACCTCTGACGAACCTGAAAAGAAAGAGGAAAAAGCTGAAAAAACAGAAAAATCTGAAAAAGAAGTTGCTACTGCTGAACAGACAGCTGAATAATTATTTTGTAATTAATATTTTGGGATATAGATATGAAAATCATACTTCGTGAAGATATTGCAAAACTTGGGAAAATTGGTGACGTCGTAAACGTTAGAGACGGTTACGCACGTAACTTCCTTTTGCCCAAAGGTTTGGCTTTTGTTGCTACCGAAGGCGCTATGAAGAGAATTGAAGCGTTGAAGCGCTCTACTGA
>JAOAGZ010000163.1 GCA_026415495.1 Eximiradius proteiniborus
CATCGTAGGTTCTCACTATTGTCGACATTATGTTCATGTCTTCAACGAAGCCAGCGATGTTGCCAACAACGATTTGATCTCCGATCTTTATAGGTCTCTCCGCTATTAAGAAGAGTCCAGAGATCAGATTTGATACAACTTTCTGACTTGCAAAGCCTATGACGATGCCCGCAATTCCACCTGCAACGAGCAAACCTGTTAGATTGAAACCAAGCACGGGAGTGATAGAGGCAAAAGCTATGACTATTATTACCGTATATATTAATTTTATTAAAAGTTCGAGCTGGTCTTTTTTCAGCTTGTCTGCTAAGGATCTACGAAGGCTCATTGCGATGAATTTGGCAATTAAAAATGCGATTATTATTACGATAGAAGCAAAAATTAGGTCTCTTACGGTTACATTCTCATAAAGTTCGTAATCCATGGCTTTGATCGTCAAAGCAAATATTTCGTCTATCATAGCCCCCACTCCATCGTGAATTTTGCGCCCAATACAGGTA
>JAOAGZ010000016.1 GCA_026415495.1 Eximiradius proteiniborus
ACTTTATCCCATTCTTCTTCTGTCATTCTTAGAATAAGGTTGTCTTTTGTTATACCAGCATTGTTTACTAAAATATCAATTTTGCTGAATTTCTTTATTATTTCATCAATACAATTTTGTACTTCTTGAAAATTAACTACATCAACTTTAAAAACTAAACTTCAAGAAAAAGGCTTCACCATTACCGATAAATTCTCCGATGCAGAGATTGTTCTCATTAATACTTGCACCGTTACAAACAATGCTGATGCTGATTGCAGAGCAGCTATTCGTCGTGCTAAACGGGAAACAAACGGTGCTTTTATTGGAGTGTTCGGGTGTTATGCACAGATTAATTCCGGGCAATTGGCTGATATGCCAGAAGTAAATGCTGTTTATGGAATAAAAGAAAAATTTCAAATACCTGAACTTTTGGAAGCAGATTTTCAAAAATCAAATAAATCCATAGAAGTATCAGAATTAACTTCGCTGAATTTTGATTTTGCTTATTCTGCGGATAATTCTGCTCGTTCTCGTTGTTTTCTGAAAATTCAAGACGGTTGCAATTACCGTTGTTCTTACTGCACGATTCCAAATGCTCGCGGTAATCCGAGAAGCATCCCTTTTGAGCAGCTACCGGAAATATTTAGAGATGTTTCCGAAAAAGGTTTCCGGGAGATAGTTCTCAGTGGTATAAATCTTGGTGAATACAATTCCAATAATTACTTTTTCGAAGATGTCCTGCGTTTTATTGCTGAAAACGATTTTGGACTAAGGTTTCGCATATCTTCGATTGAGCCGAATTTGATTAACGATAAAATAATTAATTACGTTTGTAATTCTAATTCAATTTGCAAACACTTGCATATTCCGTTGCAGAGTGGCTCTGATATAATTCTCAGACTTATGAAAAGAAGATATACATCTGAAAAGTTATATAATGATATTCTTTCGATTAAGTCTATGAATGCGGATATTTGTATTGGTTTGGATGTTATTACTGGTTTCCCTGGAGAAACTGAACTGGATTTTCAGCAAACCTACAATTTTATCGAAAATTTGCCAGTTTCTTATCTTCATGTTTTTACATATTCAGAAAGACGAAACACTCCTGCCGCCGATTTTCCGGAAAAAATTCCGATGAAAGTAAGAAAAGAAAGAACAAGTATTCTCAAACAACTGTCTAACAATAAATTGTTGGCTTTTTATCAAACTCAAATCGGTAAAACACACGAACTCTTACCTGAAAAATATTCTGACACCGAAAAAGTTCAATTTGGACATACTTCTAATTACCTTAACTGTAAAATTAAAACTGACAGAAAATTAGATAATTCATTTCACCTTGTTCAGATAAACGAAATTGACTCAGATAATAAAATTATTGCAACTTTAATATAATTTTTGTGTTATTATGTTAAACTTTGAGTATTTTAGTAAGTTCAAAGTGCATAATGCGAGGTACATATGTCAAGAAGATATATTTATGGAATATTATTAATTGTTCTTTTTTTACTATCCAGCATTAATGTTTTTCCACAGTTCGGGAAAAATAAAGTTCAGTATAGAAAATTTGACTGGAGATATATTGAAACTGAACATTTCGATGTTTACTACGATGCAGGTAGCAAAGCAATTGCTGAATTTGCCGCTGTTTCTGCCGAAAAAGCATTGATTTCAATTCAAAATACATTGAATTACAAATTCTCTATGAGAATAGCTTTGATTGTTTACGATTCTCACAATGATTTTCAACAAACAAATGTAACTGGCGGATATTTACCAGAAGGTGTTGGAGGTTTTACCGAATTATTTAAGAACAGAGTTGTAGTGCCTTTTCAAGGCAGCTATTCTCAACTTCGACATGTAATTCACCACGAACTTGTTCATGCTGTTTTGAACGATATGTTCTACGGCGGCACCCTGCAATCTGCTTTAATGACAAGCAATAGTTTTCAAATTCCTCTTTGGCTAAACGAAGGTCTTTGTGAATACGAAAGTTTAGGTGGTCTCGATATCGAGACCGATATGTTTATGCGTGATTTGACTATTTCTGAAAAACTTCCATCTCTTAGCCAACTTGATGGATATCTCGCATATAGAGGTGGGCAAACTTTCTATTGGTTTGTTTCTGAAAAATATGGCAAAGCTAAAGTTACAGAATTCCTTAATAAACTCTATATCAACAAAAATTTAGAGCAAACTTTTCAAAGCACTTTTAATATGAGTTTTAGAGATTTTTCTGAAATGTGGGAACGAGAAATCAAAAAAATATATTGGCCTGACTTGAAAGTTTTCGAAGACCCACGGGACTTTGCTCTGAAATTAACAGATAGACGCGATATCGGAAATTACTACAATACTTCACCTGCGATTTCTCCTAATGGAGACCAATTTGCTTATATTTCCGACCGTGATGATGGTATTTTTGCAATTTATATACAGGACGTCGATGCCAAAGCAAAACCAAGAAAACTTGTCAGCAGTTTAAGAAAGCAAGATTTTGAAGATTTAAATCTCCTTACTCCCGGTATTGCGTGGGATCCTAATGGGCAAAAATTAGCTATTTCCGCAAAATCTGGTGGAGAAGATGCTATTTTTATTGTAGATGCCAAAACTGGAAATTACCAACGTTTGCTATTCGGACTTCGTTCTATTTCTTCGGTTAGTTGGTCAAAAGATGGACGCTATATCGCTTTTATCGCAACTGAAAGAGAAGAAAGTAATATTTATACTTATGATTTTGAGACAAAAAATCTTCAAAAAGTAACAGATGATATTTTTTCTGTTTCTCATATTGCTTGGGGCAGTAATAGTAATGAAATTTTCTTTGTCTCTGATAGAAACGGCATTCTTGATTACAGTATTAAAAGTAATGACATTAAAATGTGGAAACATAGATTTGAATCTTCTGATATTTACAAACTCAATATTAAAGAAAAACAAATTCAAAGAATAACAAATACTCCTCAGTTCAACAAGACTTCGCTTCTACTTTCAAATGATGGTAATAAATTATTGTATGTCTCTGATAATAATGGAATTGGAAATATTTATGTTTACGATTTTGTAAATAATTCAGAATACCCGATTACTAATTCTCTAACAGGAATAACTCAAATTTCGTTGTCGCAAGATAATTCTAAACTGTTATTTGCTTCACAAATTGGTGGCGGTTACGATATTTTCTTGTTAAGACTTCCTTTCGAAAAAAAGAGGATTGATAGTTTGCCACTTACTCAATATAGAACCAAACAATTGGAGAGAACAAATATTGTTCAAAAAGCTGTTACAAATATTACAGTTCCAGATAACTCAATCGCTTCTGACAAACAGACACAAATTCAAGGCTATGGTGAATTCGAAATTGATTTTTCTGCTCAACAATTAGTTGAACCAAATCAAGATGTAATTAAAAGTTCTTCATTAAGCGATATTTCTGCAAAAGGTGCTTCTATTGAAAATCAGGAATTTGTCGAACGTATTTATAAAATCACGTTCTCTCCTGACATTATTTTAGTTAATCCTGGTTATTCAACTTACTATGGTTGGCAGGGACTTACTCAAATGCTTTTCAGCGACGTTCTTGGAGACCATCAAATTTATGCTGGACTTAATCTGTTTACTGATTTGAAAAACAGTCAATTTTATCTTTCTTACTCATATTTGCCAAATTTAATTGATTATCATATCGCTGCTTATCATTATCCGGCTTATTTTTACAAATACGACAGAATTATGGATGATTACAGTTTATATAGATTTAGGAATTATGGTTTATCAATCCTTACATCGTTGCCGTTTGATTTATTTACACGTGTCGAATGGGGGGCTGATTTTATAGGAGCTGAAATGACAAACCTCGATAACTCTTTTATTCCTGGAATTTCTCGTTTTATTTTCCTTCCTCAAGCACGATTTGTATATGACAATTCTTTAGGCGGATGGTATGCGCCCGAAAGAGGTTTTCGAGGTTATATTGAAATTTTGGGTTCACCAAAATTCAACTCCAATTCCGTTGGGTTTATGTCCGTAAAAACAGATCTACGACAGTATTATAAAATTTCTAATTTTATTTCTTTAGCTTTACGTGGTTCTATTGGAGCAAGTTTCGGACCAAATCCTCAACGCTATTTCATTGGTGGAACTGAAAACTGGATAAATTACTCATATTCAAATAGAGACTATCCTTTCGAAAATCCGGAAGATTTTGTTTTTATGAATAATTTTATTATGCCGTTGCGTGGATGGGATATTGCTGCAATTAGAGGAAATAAATTCTTCGTTAGTAATACTGAATTGCGTTTTCCTTTGTTTTATGCACTCGTTGCTGGACCAGTTCCTGTACTTCTTCAAGGTGTAATGTCCACTCTGTTTTTTGATATTGGTGGTGCTTGGACTGACGACTTTAAAATATCAAAAATTGATGCATATGGTAAGCGAGTTCCAGCTGATATGATTTTCAGTTCTGGCACAGGAGTGAGATCCTACTTATTAGGTTTGCCTGTGAAACTTGATATAGCTTGGTCCTACAATTACACGAAGTGGAGCAAGCCCCGCTATATGTTTTCTTTAGGCTACGATTTTTAATAAATTTTGTTTTGAGTGCTTTTTTCTTTATATTGCCAATGCAGTATTAAGAGGAAAATAATTTGGTTTTTGTATGAAAAAGTTCTTTTATTTTTTTATCATATGCTTTCTTTCATTCAATTTATCCTATAGTCAGAAAATTCAATTAGATACAATAAAATCTTATGATGAATTTTCTTCTCTTCTCAACTCTCTTATTTCAAACAATAATTTATCTAATTCCAAAATTGGCATTTCAATTTATTCTCTTAACCAAAACCGGTACATTTATAATAATAATTTCAATGAACCACTTGTTCCTGCTTCCGTAACAAAATTATTTACTTCATTTTTTGCTCTTAACCTTCTACATTCGGATCCTGTTCTTAAAACCATAATATATACTGATGCCAAAGAGATTAAACCTGTTTTGGTTGGCAACATTTATATTCGTGGTGGGGGAGATGCATTACTTTCTTTGAGTGATTTGGATTATTTGGTTGAATCTTTGATAAATTTAGGTATAAAAAAAATTGTTGGCAATATTTATGCTGATGGAAGTTTCTTTGATGGGCAAACATCTCGGTTTCTTTATAGTGGTGATAACGATGAAGTTGAATACGTCCCACCTGTTACTTCTCTAAGCATTAATCGTAACACCGGTATGATCATTGTTTCAGCTGGTTCAGTCCCTGGTCGTCCCGCAAATGTCCAGGTTATTCCTTCTTCTACTGCTTTCATTGTCAATAATAACGTGAAAGTATATGGAGGAGCCTCAAAAAAGTCATTAGGCAATTCATTTCACAATAGAAAATATCATAATTCATCTTACTTCTTCGATGAACAAAACTTTGGAGATAAGAAAAGAAGGAATACTAAACCAAGAGCGTTGCAAAGAGGTCTTTCTATCCAAACTAACTTTCAAAAAAATGGTAAGCAAATTATTACAGTTTCAGGTAGCTTACCGGTTAATTCTAATCAAAAATACTCTTTTAAAATTCAAAATCCTGAATTAGTTGTTGCTGGGGCTTTATACAATCGATTGCTTGCAAATGGTATTGAGGTTACGGGAACTATAGATTTAAAGCAAACACCTGATATTAAGCAAGTTACAAAGCTATCTGAGTTTGGTAGAGATCTATGCAGTATGATTTCCGAAATTAATAAAAATAGTGATAATTATTTAGCTGAAAATTTATTTAAAATCGTTGGTGCAAGCTATCATTCAAATTCGAATAATAAAATTAGTGCACTTAATTGTTATCAAGAATTTGCTAAACAAATCAACATTGATTTTAGTAATGTTTCTCTAAATGATGGTTCTGGATTGTCGCGTCGCAACAAGGTTACTTCTGAAACAATAGTGAAATTGCTCGTTTCCGCCGTTCATTCAGATTTTGCTGACTGCTTTGGCAAATCTTTGTCTATTGCAGGTGTTGATGGCACACTCAAAAAGCGTTTGATTGGAACAAAAGCTGAAAACAATCTTATTGGCAAAACTGGTACCCATAAAAATGTTAGTGCATTGGCTGGTTATGTGAATTCATTAGATGGGGATACTTATGCTTTTGCGATTGTCTCAAATGGGTGGGCAATAGCTGAATATAAAAATTTAGAAAATACTATCGCAGAAATGTTATCTTTGTTATATGTTAAATAAACTTATTTAAAAAAAATGAAAAAATTTCTTTTTATACTATCTTTTTTGCTTAGCAGTTACCTGCTTCATTCACAGGTGATTGATGATATCCAAATCGAAAATATTTCTATCAACAAAGATACTACCTTCTTTGCAGAAATATTGAACAACACTCAGAACGAAATACTTTTACTAAAAGCTCACATAATTGATAGTTCAAAAGTATTTCAATTTGCTGGTATTAACAATAAGAAAATCAGACCTGGCGAAAAGCTTTTATTGCCAATTACTTTTTCACCAAAAGATAATATTAATTATACTGCTTTTCTGAATTGTGAAATTGTTACAGATAACTCTCAGTTTTCATTATTATCTAAAATTGTTGGAAAAGCAACACACCCATTAGAAATTTATCGCTCTACTGATAATTTACGTGGACGTCAGCTATTAAATGAGCTCAAAAAATTCGTTGAGCCTCATACTTCTCTTGGATATAAAAATGCGCGAGAATTTATGTGGGGCAGCCTCGATAATGTAAATGGTTATGTTGAATGTATTTACACCGGTCGCAAAGTTCAAACAACAGGTATTCCGGATGTAAATACTACTAACTTCAACACCGAGCATACCTGGCCTCAGGCATATGGAGCCGATAATGACCCTCCAAAAAGCGATTTATACCATATTCGCCCTTCATATGAAGTTGCTAATTCCAAAAGAGCAAACTATCCTTTTGGATTTGTTAAAAGCAATGTTATCTATGAGGATGGTGGTTCAAGACTTGGCGTAAATGAAAGTGGCAACATTGTTTTTGAACCACGTTCTTCTGTAAAAGGTGATATTGCTCGTGGTATGTTCTACTTTGCGTTAAAATATAATAATCCTTATGGATATATCAATAACCAACTCAAAGATTTACGCGAATTTGCTTTATTAGATCCTGTAGATAGTACAGAATATGTAAGAAACATACGAATCTCAGAAGTTCAAAATAACAGAAACCCTTTCATTGATAACAATTACTTTGTTTTTAGAATAAATAATTTCGAGAATCCAGATTTTATTCCATTTTCAATTCCAGTTGTTTCTAACCAAAATATTTACCTCCTAAATCAAAATAATTCGGAAGCTTTTTTGTATTTAGCAAATTATGGTGATGATACACTTGATATTATTAATCATTCATTTAATCAATGGAATAATGGAAAATCATATTTTTTCAGATTTGATAGAGAATTGAACGGTTTGACGCTATACCCGTATCAAATTGAGAAAGTGAAGGTGATGTTAGAAGCAAACGAACCAGTTGATGATTCTTTTGAAGCTGACTTAAACTTATTTTTTTCAAATAGCACTTTAATTCCAGTTACTTTCAAGGTTCGTAACAATTTTACCACTGTAGAGGACTTGTCTCCTTCTATCAAAGCCTTTCAGAATGAAAGTTATCTAATGCTTGCTAGTGATAATATCTGTATAGATGAACTCTATATTTATACGATTGAAGGAAAAGTGTTTGATTTTTCAAGTCATATTTCTAATATAAGTTTTTTACAAATCCCTAAATCCACTCTTCCTTGCACTAATTGTGTGTTATTTATCTCCGGCAAAACTTCGTCTGGTTATTTTATAAAAAAAATATTAGTTGAATAGTATGAAATCAAACAATGAAATAGAAGTTGAAATTGAAAGCATTGGTTTTGAGGGTATTTCTGTTGCTCGTTTGGAAGGAAAAGCGATATTGCTCAAAGGTGGTGCACTACCAGGTGAACGTGTAATTGCCGTTATTACAAAAGATAAGACAAATTTTTCTGAAGGCTTTATTAAAGAAGTAATTTCCAAATCGCCTAAAAGAATTGAGCCAAAATGTGAATTTTTTGGTACCTGTGGAGGGTGTTCTTGGCAAAATCTAGATTACAACGAACAACTTCTATGGAAAAGACAACATATTATTGATGCATATACTCGTATTGGAAAAATTGAAATCCCCAATATTGAATTTGTTTTTCCATCAACTGATATTTTTGAGTATCGTAATAAGATGGAATTTTCTTTTGGTTCTCATCGCTGGCTAACTCCAAAAGAAATAAATTCAGGGAAGGAGTATACTAAAAATTTTGCTTTGGGTATGCATTATCCAGGTCGTTACGACAAAATCATTGATATCAACCGTTGTTTTATTCAACCTGAAGTTGGTAATCAAATAATCAATTCTATTCGCTCCAAAGCAATAAATTATGGGATTTCTGCTTATAACTATTATAAAAATAATGGTTTTCTAAAAAACGTTGTTCTTCGATTTTCATCTTATCAAAAATCAGTAATGGCAATTTTGATTACAAATCCTGTTGAGAAAGAAGACGAAAAAGCATTTGCAAAGTGGTTTATTGAAGAATTACCAAGTGATTTCGACGTTATCAAATCTACCTACTGGGCTGTTAATGATAAGCAGAGCAGTGTTGCTAATGGCGTTGTTCAGGTGTCTAATAATTATGGTGTATTGCAGGAAAAAATTCTTGATGTTGTTTTCAATATATCTCCTTTTTCATTTTTCCAGACTAACTCAGTTCAATTAGATAATTTTATTGGTAAAATATTAGAAATAGCAAAGCTTACTCAGGAAATGATTGTCTGGGATTTATATTGTGGTTGTGGTTCTATTACTCTTCCAGCAGCAAAGCAGGTTAAAAAAGTTTTTGGCATTGAGCTGAACAATTCTGCAGTTGAAGATGCTACGAAAAATGCAGAACTTAATAAAATTTCGAATGTTGAATTCTATCAGGCAGACCTTCACTCAAAATCTGTTCCGAAATTATTGAATTCAATTGCTAAGCCAAATGTGGTAATTGTGGATCCTCCTCGTTCAGGAATGAATGAAAATCTCGTTAACCATTTATTGAAAATAGCACCCGATAAAATCATATATGTAAGTTGTAATCCGGTAACACAAGCTCGTGATATTGCTTTGCTAAGTGATGTTTACAAAGTAAACGTAATTCAACCTGTGGATATGTTTCCTCACACTTATCACGTTGAAGTAATTACTGAATTAATAAAAAAATAGAGATGAAGCATTCTCTTCATCTCTATTTGCAGTGAATATTTTTACTAATCTTCTTTTTCTTCTTCGTAAAGCTCTACGAAAATATTTTTTGAAATTTCATTTCCGATAATCTGACTTTCTCCATTAAAAAATACTGTAATTGGACCATTAAATGGAGCTTTATCTACAATTCTAATTATAGTCGATGGCAAAATTTTCATTTTTTCGAAATAAGATAACATTTGTGGGTCATGGTCTGATAATCGTTTTACAATTACTACATCGCCATTCCGAAAATTGACAAGTGGTTTCTCATTTGAAATTTCAATATCACCATCTTTTGAAGGAATTGGATGACCGTGTGGGTCATATTCAGGGTTGCCAAGAATTTCCTCAATTTTTTGTAAGAAATCCTTAGATACTACGTGTTCTAATCTGCAAGCTTCATCGTGAATTTTTTCGAGTGGGAATCCAAGAGCTTCCCTTAAATATAATTCTAACAATCTATGGTGGCGGATGATTTCTAATGCTATTTTTCTTCCTTCGTTTGTTAAGCGAACACCTTTATATGAATTGTAATCAACAAGTTTCATGGATGCCAATCGTTTCAACATACCTGTAACTGATGCCCCAGAAATGTTCAATTCTTTTGCTATTGCTGTTGTAGAAACTGTACCATCTTCTTCAAGTTTATATATTGTTTTAAGGTAATCTTGAATTGCTTGACTTAACATAACTATTCCATCTTATTAATCTAACAATTTTTACTAAACTAATAAATTTCTTAAATAAATCTAAATATTTTTTTCAAAATATTATAAATATCAATTATATCCTTTACGGGGAAGAAGTGAAAAAACGCGAAAGTGAATTAATGGGGGATGCAGTGAGGCACAGATAGAAATAGAGCGTCTTAAGCATAATATTCTTAAAGGAGTTGGTAATAAAAACTAAGAACAAAAACCAAAAACTCCAGATTAACACAATAAGAGTTACAAAAATTACAAAACTCTATTAAATGGTAATAAACAAATATCATTGAAACAAGAGCAATTATTGCGCTAACAAGCTTAACTCTATACTTTTATTTCATTATATTTACAATATCTATTTTGTGTTAATTAACATAGATTATCTATAAAAATAGTAATCTATCATTACCAGATAAATTTCATTTTTTTTTTATTAAGAAAAGTTATATTTTTGTATTCCAATTATTGCGGAAGTGGTGAAATTGGTAGACACGCCATCTTGAGGGGGTGGTGCTCCACGAGCGTAGGGGTTCAAGTCCCCTCTTCCGCACAAAAAAAGCGTCTAAAAGACGCTTTTTTTTATTTCTGAAATCATTATTTAGAATTCAAAACTGACTCCAATACTTGGCAAAATTCCAATTGAACGACCGTATTCTATTCTATTTTCTTTGCTATTCCAACGCATATTAGAGACATTCTTCCTTCCATAGATATTTTGAATATCTAAATAAGTTATTAATGTGTATTTAGTGAAATTCCAGCGTTTATCGGCACGGAAATCTAAAGCATGGAAGGTTGGTAAGCGCTTTCCTAAATTATAATTTTCCCAGTCTCTTTGACCATTAGATAAAAATGGCGTGGTCGGTTGTCCAGTAGCAATGCGAAACTTTGAACTTAATTCCCATTCTTGATTTATTCGGTATCCTGCTGCTAGATTAAATATTATCCTACTGTCATAAGTACTTGGACGATATCCACCCTTAATTGATTTAAAGTTACTTTCGCTCAGAGTAAAGCTTAGCAGTCCATAAAGCGGGATTTCACTTAATTTTTTCTGAATGAAAATTTCAAAACCCCTCGAATATCCTTTACCTTCACTAAGTAACGGTTCGAGACCGAATGGAATATCATTACTAATATCATCAAATCCATTAGGTGCAAGCACTGCATAAGGTCTCCATAATCTTGCCGGATAATTTGAATACCATTTGTGATAGACTTCAACTTGGACTTTGACATCTTCAAGTGGTGTGTGGTCATAAGCAAGAACCAATTGGTCCGCTTGGATAGCTTTAAGCCTCATATTTTCAGGTGTACCGATTAACCAGATTTTAGAAGGTGATTGGTAGTATCTTCCTCCACTTACACTTATTGCCGAGACTGGATTTATTTGGTATAAGACAGAAATTCTGGGTGAAAAGAGCCATTTTCCCTCAACATAATTAAAATATTCAAGTCGTCCGCCTAAAGTAAATTTATGCTGACCTATTCCTTGTGTATAGCTAAAATATGTAGAATTTTGATATGTTTTAAATGTTGTATCAACTGATAATTCTTGCGGAATTCCATTATTATCAGTTCTGAAAAATCCAGCTACAAAGACATCATATCTCAATTTTGATGCCCACTTTAGCTGATTTCCAAAAGTAAGCTGTCCGGTGTTTGTTACCATTAAATCAACATCTGTTCTTAATGATGTTTCGGCTTCACGTGAATCGTTTTGCAGTATTTTATTTAAATTTTCATCATTTTGAAATGTAGAATAGTCAGTCAAAGTTTGTCCAATAGTTACTGTGGTGAAGCCGTTTTCGAACAGGTGCTTCCAAGTAAGTCCAGAAAAATACTGTTTTTGGGTTGGTACCGCAACTCGACTGTTATCAAATCTATTTTCTTCATTATTATTATTTAATTTTACAGATCCTATTGCACCGATTGTTAAAAAAGATAAAGTGTTAGAGCTATTTAACCTTTGATTAAATTTTGCGTGAAAATCCCAATATTCTGGAATAAATGCAAAACCGGCTGCTTCAAAAATTAAGTCGAGATATGAACGTCTTGCACTGAACAAAAAAGAACCATTATCATTTGTTGGTCCTTCTAAATTCAAACCAAAACCTGTAGCTGAAAGTGTAGCTTTTCCACCAAATTGATTCTCATTACCATTTCTTAAGCTAATATTTGTAATTGAAGATACTTTGTCTCCATATTTTGCTCCAAATGCACCTGCAGAAAATGATACTTCTCGTATAAAGTCGATGTTAATTATTGATAATGGACCTCCACCTGTGCCTTGCGAGCCAAAATGATTAATATTCGGTACTTCTATATTATCAACTACATAGAGGTTTTCAAACGGAGCACCGCCACGAACAATTAAATCGTTCCTACCTGCAGATGTAACTGCCACACCGGGCAATAATTGAGTAGCACGCAAGACATCTTCCTGAACACCTGGTGCTCGTCGAATATCTTCAGAATTTAATGTTTGTGTACTTGTAACAGTTTCGGCTTTTTTGATAAAGTAGCTCGAACGCACTTCTGCTCCTTCAAGCTGAATCACGCTTTCTGTGAGGTATATTTCTAAATTTACATTTTTCCCAGATGGTACGCTTGTGTTTGCATTTACGTAAGTTTTGTATCCAACATAACTGAAGTGAACAGCATAAACACCTGGAGGTATGTTGCTAATAGCAAATGTTCCATTTCCACGTGTTATTGCTCCTAAATTTGTTCCAAGAACTCTAACTGTTACTCCAACAAGTGGTTTTTCATTCGTTCTTGATAAGACACGTCCCGATATTGTTCCTGCTGGTTGTTCTGAGGCATAAATTTCAATTGATACAATAAATATTAATAAAGCATATAGATATATTATTTTTTTCATAATAAATTATTGTATTGTTTGACATATTTCAATAATAATCACTATAACAAAGACGAAAGAAAAATACCATAATTTTAATCGAACCTAATAATGTTTTTAGCGAGACTAAAATAACGAATTGTTTTTTCACTTATCTGTTATTGATTAATTTTGCGTAGAAATATTTTGTTGTGGTAATATTTATGAAAAATATTAATAGGTTGGAAACTGAAAATATTGATTCATTGATTTGGAAGTTTTCAGTTCCTGCTATAGTCGGAATGGTTGCGAACGCATCATATAATGTAGTTGATAGGATTTTTGTTGGTCAAGGTGTTGGTTCCAATGCAATTTCTGCAATTACAATGACATTTCCTTTGTTGATGTTTACCTTTTCTTTTGCAATGTTATTTGGAATTGGATCAGGTGCTGTCGTTTCTCTTAAGCTCGGTGAAAAACAGAAAAATATGGCAGAAAAAGCGTTGGGAAGTGCAGTTTTTTTAAGTGCTTCTGTATCATTATTCTTGACGCTTCTATATTATCTATTTCTTGATAAAATTTTAGTGTTTTTTGGTGCTAAAGGTGAAATTTTAGAACTTTCCAGAGATTATCTTAATATTATACTTTTTGGAATTATATTTCAGATTACAGCTTTTGTATTAAATGCAATTATTCGTGGTGAGGGAAATCCCAGAATAGCAATGTTTACAATGATAATTGGAGCTGTAAGTAATACGATTTTGGACCCTATTTTTATTTTTGGATTTGGATGGGGAATAAAGGGTGCTGCTTTTGCAACAGTTCTTGCTCAAATTATTTCTGCTATTTGGGTATTAGTATATTTCTTGACAGACAAAAGTTTTCTAAAACTTAATATTAAGAATATTCGACTTGATAAAACTATTTCCAAACAAATTATTGGAATAGGTTTTTCTCCGTTTATTATGCACGTTGCTTCAAGTGGAATATTTATTATTCTCAATAGTAGTTTTCTCTATTATGGTGGTCCGACAGCTGTTGCAGCAATGGGAATTATTAACAGCACAGTAATGTTTATTTTAATGCCTGTATTTGGATTAAATCAAGGTATTCAGCCAATAATTGGCTATAATTATGGGGCTAAGCAATTAGCAAGAGTCAAGAAACTACTTACTCGTGGAATTGTGTATGCTTCTATTGTATGCTTCGTAGGTTTTATATTGTTTATTTTGTTTCCTAAGGATGTTATTAGACTTTTTTCATCTAATGATACTGAATTACTTGAAGTTGGAAGGCACGGACTTACAATTTATGTTCTGTCATTACCAATTATTGGTTTTCAGGTGATTTTAGGAGCGTATTTTCAAGCTATAGGTAAGCCATCTAAATCTATTATTCTTACATTAGCCAGACAAATTATTTTGATAGTTCCACTTGTAATTATTCTTCCTAAATTTTATGGATTAGATGGACTTTGGGCATTCGCACCGATTTCAGATTACCTTGCTGCTATTCTTGCTCTAACATTTCTATTTTCTGAAATCAGGAATCTTAAGAATAAATAGATTATATGCAAAAAATAAAAAGGGACGCTTTGATTATTATGCGTCCCTTTCCATTAGTTCGTGAAGTATTATCCTAATTTGCTTTCCAACTGTTTTGCTCGATTTCTTGATAGTTGTCTCATTGGCATATTAGAACTGTATTCATCTATTTTAAATTGTCTCATTAAATCAGCCAATTGGTTTGTCATTTTGGCGAGGTCTTCGGCAGTATGAGCAACGTCTTCTACACGTTTAGCAGATTCTGCTGTAACTTGAGAAATAGAAGTTACATTTTTCGAAATTTGTTCGCTTGTAGCTGATTGTTCCTCGCTTGCTGCTGCTATTCGATTTATCATATCAATTACTTCTTGTGTAGAGTTAAGAATCTGCTTAAGAGATTGTCCTGCTTTGTCGGCAAGTTCGATGCCACTTGTAACCTCAGTAGTTCCTTTGTTCATTGCAATTACTGCTGCTTCGGTTTCGCTTTGAATTCCTTTTATCATTACAGCAATTTGTTTTGTGGCTTCTGTTGTGCGTTCAGCAAGTTTGCGAACTTCGTCTGCAACTACAGCAAATCCGCGTCCTTGTTCACCAGCACGAGCTGCCTCGATTGCAGCATTGAGAGCAAGTAAGTTCGTTTGGTCTGCAATGTCGTCAATAACAGATATGATTTCGCCAATTTGCTTGCTTGATTCACCTAATTTTTCAATATTTTCAGCTGAGTTCTTGACTACTTTCGCAATATCACGCATTTTATCGACTGTTTGACTTACCACCTGACCGCCTTCCGAAGCAATACGTCCATTTTCTTGGGCAACTTCTGCTGTTTTGTTGGCAGCCATCGCATTTTCTGTAATAGTTCGAGACATTTGCTCTACTGCCGATGCTACTTCGTCCGCTTGTGCGCTTTGCTCTTGTGAGGCTGCTGCCAGTCCTTCAGCAGTTGCTGATATTTCAGTTGCTGAGCTTGCTGTATTATCAACCAATTCGTTTACTTGTCGGATAAGTCCGCTTAATGAATCAGCAAGCATATTAATATCCTGCTTCAATTTTGCAAGGTCTCCACGGTAATCACCAAGCATTCTTGCAGTCAAATCGCCTGTTGCCATTATTCCAAGCACCTGATTTGCTTCTTTTATAGGCTCAATAACGGCATTTAGAGTATCATTAACACCCTGGACAATTTTACGGAAATCACCCTGATGTTTCAAAGCATCAGCCCGAGTATCCAGACGTCCATCAACAGCAGCAAGTGCAAGCAAATGAACATCAGAGATGAGCAAATTGATAGCGTCAATACAAGTATTCAAATTGTTTTTAATTTCGTTGAAATCACCTTTGTATTCATCAGTGATTTTAGGAGGAATATCACCTTTAGAGATACGGTCGACATATTCAGCAGCAACGTTGAGAGGTCCAGTTACAGCATCCAGAGTATCGTTGATTCCTTTTACTAATTCATACCAAGCATTTTTGTATTTCGATAAATCTGCTCTGATATCCAATCTGCCTTCAACAGCACCTTTAGCAAGCATTGATGTATCACCAAGTATTGAATATAAAATATCAATACAAGTGTTTATATTATTTTTGATAACATTAAAGTCACCTTTATAATTATCAGTTATTTTTATTAATTCCATACCGTTTGATACTCTGTGAAGAAAATCAGCAGCAACATTCATTGGATTTATTACATTATCCAAAGTTTTATTGACGCCTTCAATAATTTTTCTGAAATCACCTTGATGACGAATTGCCTCGGCTCTTGTTTTTAATTCTCCTTCTTCAGCGGCTTTGACTAACATTAATGAATCTTGAACGAGCAAATTGATAGCGTCAATACAAGTATTCAAATTGTTTTTAATTTCATTGAAATCACCTTTATATTCATCAGTGATTTTAGGAGGAATATCACCTTTAGAGATACGGTCAACATATTCAGCAGCAACGTTGAGAGGTCCAATAACGGCATCAAGGGTATCATTAACTCCTTGAACAATTTTACGGAAATCGCCTTGATGTTTCGAAGCATCAGCCCGAGTATCCAGACGTCCTTCAACAGCAGCACGAGCAAGCGAATGAGCGTCAGAGACGAGCAGGTTAACAGCGTCGATACAGGTGTTCAAATTGTTTTTAATTTCGTTGAAATCGCCTTTATATTCATCAGTGATTTTAGGAGGAATATCACCTTTAGAGATACGGTCGACATATTCGGCAGTTACATTGAGCGGACCTATTACGGCATCAAGAGTTGCATTAAAACCAAGAACTATGTTTTGATATTCACCTGCAAATTCACCAGAATTTCCTCGTGTATCAAGTTTGCCTTCAACAGCAGCATTTGCAACACGGTTCATTTCCTTGAGTAATTTACCAATATTTTGGGACATTGTCTTCATAGCGTTGATTAACATACCCGTTTCATCTTTGGTATTTGTTTCCAAATCTACATTCATATTACCCCGAGCAATATTTTCAGCTGCTTCTACAGCTTTGCCAATAGGTTTTGTAATTCCTCGAGTTACAAAAATTGCCATTAAAATTGCGATTAAAATTGACAGTGCACCGATGATAGACATTAAAGTAAACTGTGCGTTATAGGATTTTTCAGCATTTTGTGCTGTTTCATTAAATAAATCACCTTGATAATTAATAATTTCGGTAATTTTATCGATATATGCGTTTTGAGCTTTTCTGAAATCACCAAAGAGATAGTCTTCAATTTCCTTTTTGTTTTTACTATCTATTAATTTAAGTAGTTTTTCACGAGCTCCAAAATAATCTTTTCTAATGATTGCCAATTCATTGAGGAGAAGTTTACCTTTTTCATCCTGTATATTAGCATTCAATGAATCCATTCTTTGTGAAACAATCTTTGCTGCTGGTTCGAGCCGCTTAATTTCATCATTACGAGTCTGAATATTTTCTGTTATTATTGCATTTCTTACAGCGCGTGAAACGATATTCAATTGGTTTATTATATCATTAGCCCACACAGTTTTTTTAAATTTATCATATGCTAAGTCTTTTATCTCTTTATTCATATTTGATGCTGTATTTAAACCCAAGTATATAATGACCAAGATCACAAATCCAAGAAAAGCAAAAGCAGTACCTAATTTCATACCGATTTTCATTTTGAATCTCCTCTACTATTATTCATTATTTGAAATATTTTCAATTACATTTAAATCTTCGCCAGAAAGTATTTTTTCTAAATCAAGCAAAATTAGCAACCTGTCTTCGAGCTTTCCGACTGCAGTAATATACTCTGAATCAATGCCAGCAACCATAGGTGGTGGAGGTTCAGTAATGGAACTACTGATACGAAGAACTTCATTAACGCTATCGACTATAAAACCAATAACACGATTCCCGATTTCTACAACAATAATACGTGTTGCTTTGTCTGGTTCTTTCGGTGGAAAACCTAACCTTTTGCGTAAATTTACGACAGGGATTACCTGCCCGCGAAGGTTTATTATTCCTTCGACAAATGCAGGAGTATTTGGAACTCGAGTAATATTCATCATACGATTGATACCCTGAATATTCAGAATATCAACAGCAAATTCTTCTTCCTCAATATGAAACGAAACTAATTGAAGAAGCTGTGATTGGGATGTGTCGGATGTAGAAACTTGTTTCAATTCCATATAAACCTCAATAATCTGCGAAAATTTTAACTATAAACTAAATTATAATATCGTAACAAACTAAAAAAAATTGAGTGAATTTTAAAAATATAATAATCATTAATTGTCAGAGTTTTTTTAAAAATTTTTAGGCATTGTAATCTTAAAGCTTTATTATCCTAAATAATTAAAAATATCTAATTAAATACCAAAAAATATCGAAAATAATTTATATGAATGAACCGTAATAAATACAGTTGGTTAAAAATTATTCATTAATTAATAATATTAAATTATTTTATCACAAATAAATTAAGTGATTAAAATATAAGAATTTAAATGTTAGATAAAACTAACAAATTGTTGAGAATTTTTAATCTAAAACAAAAATAATATTTGGAAAATACCATAAAAAGTCGTAAAATAATTGTGAATTAATTATCGATTTCAATGAAGTTCCAATAAAAGTGAAAAAACTGTTTAATTAACTTTATATGAATAATGGGTGAATTAATGACTAATTGTATCACTATTTTTTAGGAGTTATATGAAAGATACCTCTTTGTTAGTAAGCGAACTTGTTGCTCGATATGGCAATAAACGAGAGAGCTTATTGCCAATTTTGCAAGGTGTATTTGATGAGCAACGTTACGTCTCGGACGAAGCAATGGTCGAAATTGCACGTCATCTTGATATTTCAAGTGCTGAAGTATATGGCAAGGCGACCTTCTATCATTTTCTTTCGACCAAACCACTTGGTAAATATGTTATTAGAGTGTGCAAAACAATTGTTTGTGATATGAAAAACAAGAAGGAAATTGTTGCGACACTCGAAAATTTATTGAAAATTAAAATGGGGGAGACCACCAACAACCGCAAATTCTCTCTGCTATATACTAATTGCCTTGGTTGGTGCCATAAAGCACCTGCTATGCTCGTTAATGACGAGGTTTATACTGAACTTACACCTGATAAAGTTCGCGATATTGTAACAATGTATAAAAATAAATAGAGGTAGATATGCCAGACAGACTAAGAAAACTTGATATGATTCTTGGCTCCTACACAAATGAAAAATATAAGGTGCTCGAAAAAACACTCAAAAGGAGCAATGAAGAAATTATTAAAGATTTAATTGATTCTGGACTTAAAGGGCGTGGTGGTGCTGGATTCCCAACCGGGCTTAAGTGGAGATTAGCTGCTGCTGCACCAGGTGACGAAAAATATGTGATTTGCAACGCCGACGAAGGAGAGCCCGGGACATTCAAAGACCGTGAAATTTTAGATTGTGTTCCTCGTAAAGTGCTTTCCGCAATGGCTATTTGTGGAAAAGTGATTGGTGCAAAGAAAGGATATATTTATCTGCGAGGTGAGTATAAATTTTTAGTGCCAAAACTTCAAGCAGAGATTGACTTATTTCATCAAGTAGCTAAACAATTTAATCTTGATTTTAGAATTGAAATCTTTCTTGGTAGCGGTGCCTATGTGTGTGGGGAAGAAACAGCATTAATTCAGTCTATGGAAGGAAAACGCGGCGAACCTCGTAATAAGCCTCCTTTCCCGACACAAGCAGGCTTCAAAAATATGCCAACTGTGGTAAATAATGTTGAAACTCTTGCCTCAGCTCTTATGGTTTTCAAAATTGGACCTGAAGAATTCAGAAAACTTGGCATTCAGGATTCTCACGGTTCTAAATTGTTCTCAGTTTCAGGTGATACACCAAAGCCCGGTATCTACGACCTTGAATTTGGGCTGTCTCTCGCGGAGTTTGTAGAAGAATTTGGAGATGGTGATACTAAAGCTGTGCAGGTTGGTGGTGCTTCTGGCTTCTGTGTGCCACGAAAGAAGTTTGCTGAAACAACAATCGGTTATCAAGGTGGGCTTGTTGGGGATTCACTTCCGACTGGTGGTTCAATGATGCTATTTAATAGTTCTCGTTCAATGTATAATGTATTGAAAAACTATTTAGATTTCTTTGCGGAAGAATCGTGCGGGCAATGCACACCTTGCCGGATTGGTTGTCAGCAACTCAAAATTGGAATTGATGCTGTCAAGCGTGGCATTAAGCCTCCAGAATATCTCGATCAATTACTCAAACTTACTGATACAATGAAAATCACTGCTAAATGTGGACTTGGTCAATCAGTTGCGAATTCATTCTCATCAATAGTTACGAATTTTATTGAAGAAATGATTTATTAAAATCAGGGAATAAATATGGAAAAATTTCTTAATGTAAATATTGACGGTATTGATGTCATTGTAGAAGAAGGGACATCAATTCTTGATGCAGCTAAAAAAGTGAATATATATATACCGACTTTGTGCTATCACGAAGACCTTTGTATTGCCGGCAATTGTCGTATTTGTGTTGTAGAAGTAGTCGGGCAACGCACTCTTGCTGCTGCCTGCGCTACTCCTGTTTCAAATGGAATGGTTATAAAGACAAATTCTCCGAAAGTGCGTAATGCAAGGAAAGATTTAGTTGCTTTACTTGTTTCTGAGCATAATACGCAATGCACTACTTGTTATCGAAGCACTAACTGTGAGTTGCAAGCATTAGCAAATGAATTTAACATTGATAATAACCGTTATATTACTTTGCCTCACGCAGATACACAAATTGATAGATCTTCTTGGTCAATTGAAAAAGATGATAGTAAATGCGTTCGTTGCCAGCGTTGTGTTCGCACTTGTGCTGAATTGCAGCACGTAAATGCGATTACAGTTGCTCATCGCGGCGAACATATGAAAATTTCTACTTTTATGGAATTACCACTGGCAGAAGTTGTTTGCGTAAATTGTGGGCAATGCGTCATACATTGTCCAACAGCTGCTCTCACTGAAAGACGTTATTTTGATTATATCTGGGAAGCTATCGGGGATGAAAAAAAACACGTTATTATCAACACAGCTCCATCTGTTCGTGTTGCTATCGGAGAAACTTTGGGGTATCCTCCTGGCACGCGTGTTACCGGCAAAATGGTTACTGCACTGAAAAAAATGGGCTTTGATTCTGTTCTTGATACCAATTTTACAGCGGACTTAACTATAATTGAGGAGGGAACAGAACTTCTGCATCGACTTCGCAAAGCATTACTTGAAAAAGAAAAAGTTGCATTACCTATGATTACTTCTTGTTCGCCAGGTTGGGTGAAGTTCATTGAACATATGTATCCAGAACATTTGGAACATCTCTCCACTTGCAAGTCTCCTCAGCAAATGTTTGGTGCACTTGCCAAAACTTACTATGCTGAAAAAATGGGTATTGACCCTAAGGACATAGTTTGTGTTGCTGCAATGCCTTGTGCCGCGAAAAAATATGAAGCAAACCGACCGGAAATGAAAGATAGTGGCTATCAAGATGTTGATGCCGGGCTTACTACTCGCGAGCTTGGATTAATGATTAAGCAATCAGGGCTGAACTTTGCAGAACTCGAAGATGGATACTTCGATACTCTTATGGGTAAATCGACAGGTGCTGCTGTTCTTTTTGGTGCTACTGGTGGAGTAATGGAAGCTGCCCTCAGAACTGTTTATGAAGTTGTTACGGGGCGTGAACTACCTTTTGAAAATCTTAACTTCACACCTGCTCGTGGTTTGGGTAAAATCAAAGAAGCTACTATTCTTCTTGAAGAATGTAAAGAAGATTGGGCGTTTCTCAATGGAGTTGAACTTAAAGTTGCAATTGCTCACGGTTTGACAAACGCTCGGATAATTATGGATCAAGTCAAATCTGGTACTTCCACATATCATTTTATTGAAATTATGGCTTGTCCTGGTGGTTGTATCGGTGGCGGTGGGCAACCAATACCTACAAACGATGAAATTCGTAAAAGACGTATTGCTGCTATTTATGCTGAAGATGAAGGTATGCCAATTCGTAAATCTCACGAAAACCCCGAAATAAAACTTCTCTACGAAGAATTTATTCCAGATGGTCCTTTAAGCAAAAAATCACATAAACTATTGCATACTCACTATACAAAACGTAACAGATATTAAATTATTTAGAAATAATAATAAACTAAAAGAGGCTGATGAGAATATCATTCAGCCTCTTTTTCAATACCAAAAAATAAAGGTTAAATAGCAACACTAACTAATTCGTAATCAAGCAACTTTAATGCATCAGGAGAAATTTTTACAATAAATCCGCGTTTTCCGCCATTAATATATATATAATCCAGTGTCATTATGCTTTCTTCGAGATAAGTTTTCATTTTTCGTTTTGTACCAAATGGGCTTGTTCCACCAAACAAGTATCCTGTATATTTTGCAGCGTTTTCTGCTTTTGCAGGTTCAACTTTTTTTACTCCTAATAACCGTGCTAAATTTTTTGTTGAGACTTCTCTATCTCCATGCATCAAAACAACAATTGGTTCTCCATCAGCTTCCATTATTAAGGTCTTGATTACGTTATGTTCATCGACTTTAAGTTCTTCAGCTGTTTGGCGTGTGCCACCTTTTTCCTGATATTCATATTCAAATGGTTCAAATTCAATTTTGTTTTCACGTAAAAATCGAATAGCAGGTGTTACAGGATAATCTTTTTGCGACATATTTCCTCCTAATTCAATGGATTTTTGACCGAGCGTCTTTTTACAACAACAATAGTTTTATCATCATTATATTTGGAATTAGCATTGAATTTTTGAACATGTTCTATTATCATATATGCAATATGTTTGGCAGATTCATCTTTGTATTTTTTGACAAGCTCACAAATTCTTTCCTCGCCAAAAATATTGCCATTTTGGTCCATAGCTTCCGAAATACCATCGGTATATAAAATAAGAATATCATTTGGTTTCATTCTGATATTTTCAACGCTAAAGGATTGTTCACGAATTAATCCGAGCAATCCACCTGTTGGTTTTAAAAAACGAAAGCTTTCATCTTCATATCTAAAATGAATTGGGGCACAATGACCAGCATTTGCATATAATACCAATCTGTTTGATGATAAAGTTAGTTCGCAATAGAACAAAGTAACAAATCTTTCATAAGGGAAAGTATCAAAAATTAAAGTATTTAATCTGCTCAATAGGGAAGATATTTTTGGAGAAAAAGATTGAGCCATTCTAATTGCACCAGAGACGAACAGAGCTTGAATAGCTGCAGGCAATCCTTTGCTCGCCGCATCACTAATTACAATACCTATACGGTCTTCTTCATCGCTTTTATTTTTAAGATAGTCGAAAAAATCTCCGCCTACTTCACTATCAGGTATGCAAACGCCGAAAATATCAAAATCGTGAAATTCAACATTATGTGGTGGTAGCAAACTGCGCTGAATTTCTGAAGCTTTATTAATATCGCGTTGTATTTTTTGCTGTATTTCATTGTATGCTAAATCACGCAATTTAACAGTAGCTACCGAACTTATAACATTTAAAGTTTCGTAAAATGATTGTAGAATGTGTTCAGCATTAAATCCAAGAACATATTTGAAATAATAATGTTGTCCAATTCTTATTAAATCTCCAACTGCAGCAACTGAATATATGTCAATTCCTTTTTGTTTAAGAAGTTTATCAGTTTCTTGGTGCAACGATGTTCTTTTGTGGTATAATTCTGAAAGCACTGGATAATCTTCAATTGCCAGCTTATAATTTGCTGGGATTTTGCTTAATTTCCCGTACTGGTATCGTAATTCGTAACACTTTTCCTGAACGTTTAATTCCCACACTCGTCCGCCAATAATTTCAAACTCTTCGTGGCAAACAATTTCTTTGACTAATGTTTTTAAAAAGGAAAGCTCGTTCCGAAAATTACCTGAAACAAGCTTTTCCACTAACTTATATACATCTCTTTGTGTTTGGTATAATTCCATTGTATAAGCTATTTATTAATAATATCGTCTAATTTAGCACCTGGAACATCTAATTTCCTGAAAATTTCTACAATTTCTTCTACTGTTTTTGTTCCAATATCTCCAATACCGTGAACTCTTACGGAAACGGTATTATTTTCAATTTCTTTTTGTCCAATAATCAAAGAGAATGGTATCTTTTGTTGTTCTGATTCTGCAATTTTTCTGCTTATTTTTTCTGAACGAACATCAGAAACCGCACGAAAACCTAATTCTTTAAGTTTAGAAGTTAATTCATCAGCATATTCATATTGGTTCTGACCAATTGGCAAAACACTTACCTGTGTCGGACACAACCAGAATGGAAAATTACCAGCATAATGTTCTATGAGAATTGAGAAAAAGCGTTCCATAGAACCAAATGGTGCGCGGTGAATAATTACTGGACGGTGCTTAGAATTATCAGCGCCAGTATATTCTAAGTTAAATCTTTCCGGCATCACATAATCGACTTGAACAGTGCCAAGCTGCCATTTTCTTCCTATTGCATCTTTAACAATAAAATCAACTTTGGGACCGTAGAAAGATGCTTCACCAACTCCAATAAAATAATCCAATCCCATTTCATCTGCAACTTCTTTGAGTTCGCGTTCAGCTTTGTCCCAAAGTGAAGTATCGCCAGCATATTTTGATGAAGTTTCGTCTCTAAAAGAAAGACGGGTTGTTACATTCATATCAAAAGTTTTGAATACAAGCTGAGTAAGTTCGATACAGCTTCTTATTTCTTGTTTTAATTGTTCCTCTGTGCAATATATATGAGCATCATCTTGAGTAAAACCACGTACTCGAGACAATCCGTTTAGTTCGCCTGATTGCTCGTATCTATAAACAGTTCCAAATTCTGCAAGTCGTAAAGGAAGTTCCCTGTAAGAGCGTGGTTTTAATAAATATATTTGATGGTGATGAGGACAATTCATTGGTTTGAGCATATATTCTTCTTCCTCGACTTTAATTGGAGCAAATTGGGAGTCAGCATAATAAGGATAATGGCCAGAGGTTTTGTATAGTTCAAGATTTCCGATATGTGGTGTTATTACTTCAACATACCCACGTTTTACAAGTTCTTCCTTAATAAATGCTTCTAATTTTCTACGAATAAACGCACCTTTGGGTAACCAGACTGGCAATCCGCCGCCAATCATTGGAGTAATCATAAACAATTCAAGTTCTTTCCCAAGTTTTCTATGATCACGCTTTTCTGCTTCTTCTCTTTGATGTAACCATTCATCCAGCATAGCTTTTTTAGGAAAAGTGATACCGTAGATACGAGTCATCATTTTTCGGCTCGAATCTCCTTTCCAATATGCACCGGCAATACTATATAATTTTATTGCTTTAATCAATGAAGTGTTTGGGATATGGGTTCCACGGCATAAATCAATAAAATTTCCTTGCTTGTAAAAAGTAATCTCGTCTTCCTTTAAACCTTCAAGCAGTTCTAATTTATACTCATCACCTGCTTTTTTCCAAAAATCAATAGCTTCATCCCATGAAATTTCTATGCGCTCGTAATCAGCAGATCTTTTTGCAAGTTCTGCCATCTTTTGCTCAATTTTTGGCAAATCTTCGTTTGTTATTCGTCTTTCTCCAAGATCTATATCATAATAAAAGCCATTTTCAATTGAAGGACCAACTCCGAATTTGGCACCGGGAAATAATTCCGATACTGCTTCTGCCATTAGATGAGCAGAACTGTGCCAGAAAATTTCTTTTCCTTCCTCATCATCAAATGTTAAAATACGAATACTTGCATCTTCATTGATTTTTCTTGATAAGTCATAGATTTTTCCATTTACTTTAATGCCTAACGCATTACGTGCAAGTCCTTCGGAAATGGATTTTGCAATTTCCATACCTGTTGTGCCATCAGGATATTCTCTTACTGTGTTGTCTGGTAAAATGATTTTCATTGTATTCCCTAAATTTTTTTTTCATAAACAACAAAATTATTAAAAAAAAGAATAATAAAATAGACGAAAATAAGTGTTAATTCTTATTTTTTGTCAATCGGTTCTGCAAGTTAATAGATACAGTCTATTACCAATTTGACCAATTGTTTCATACCTTCTGTTCTTTGTATTGTAAATTGGTGGTAGTATTCTATCAACCATCATTCCGGAGTGCATTTTGCCTGTTTCCAAAAAAAGAAGATTCATTGAACTTGAAGAAGAAAATGCAACTGTTTTAGAATTTGACTTTATAGCTAATTTAGTTTGTGGAGCAATACTGTGTTTAAGATTATATCTTATTCCGTTAATTGAAATAAAACAGGCGAAGCCGCATCCGATATAAAAAATATCGTTGCCATCGTTGGAAAAATAGGGAGGACTTGATTCATTGCTTGTTGCATACTCAGCAGTATTAATACATATGAGTGGGAAATTGTCTTTTCGGGCAAAAAAAGTAACAATTGGCAAATCCGGGTGAAGCGATAGATAAGACACAAGATCATATTGTCGGCTTTCAAGTGGTTCAACTAAATCACTAGTAATTGTTACTGCAATTTGACGATTTGAAAATGTAGTTGCAATAAAAGCCAGCACAGTGCCATTCGGATTAATTAAAGGTTCTTTGATATTTGAATATGTTCGGGTGATTGGAGAATAGTTTTTATATATTTGCCAATTAAATCCATTTTGGGCAGCATATACAAATTCGTCATCGTACCAAAAACCAATTGGAATAATATTATCAAATGCAACACTTTCTTTGCCATTAATGTTCAGGACATACTTTGAACCTCTAATTCCTTTGAAAGCAAACTTTGTTGCATCTTGATTAACATAAAAAGTGCCTTGTTTCCCATAAACTTCAATTTTTTTATTTGGCAGGATAATATATTCTATGTTTGTACTAAAATACGAACAAGCAATATGATTTGAATTATTGGTAAATACAATATTTCCCGGACCAGTTGCTTTTAATTCAATAATATCTTGTTCTGTAATAAGATACCAACTACCCTGATATTCACCAAAAGTAGCCCATCTTTTACCATCGCGGGAAAAAATAGGAGTAGAAATTTGATTAAACTCTTCGAGTTGCTCTCCATTAACAATAAGCCGATTGTAATTAGAAAAAGGCTCAGTAATAATCCACCAATTTCCTGTGCTGTCAATGCCATATTGCTTGACTGGTTCTGAACCATCCCAAATTTGGTAATCGAAGCACAACTGGGCACTTAAATTAATCGTAGATAGCAATATGATGATAATAATTCTTTTCATTTTAATTATTTAACTGAATTTTGTCGAAATGTTAATAAATAACACCAAAATAAAGAATTTGTTAATTCGATATTACAATAGTACAATTTTTCATACAATTATTTGATAAATAATTTTTTTAATATATATTTGCATAATGATATTTTGAGAAATGATTTACGGAGTTCAAATGCGAAAACCTTTCATTTTAGTAGTAGATGATAACAAAATTACAACTAAATTACTTAGACGCTATCTCGAAGCAAATGGCTATGAAGCAAAAGAAGCATACGATGGCGTTGATTGTTTGGAAAAAGTTGAGGAACGCAAACCTGATGCAATTGTTCTTGATGTAATGATGCCCCGGATGGATGGTTATGAAACTGCTCGTCGTCTTAAAGAACAAGAGCATACAAAAGATATTCCAGTTGTTATAGTAACTGCTTTAAATGATGTCCAGAATCAATTAAAAGCAATAGAATCAGGGGCTGATGATTTTCTCAGTAAACCTATTGAAGAGAAATTGCTAATAGCAAAAGTAAAGCTTTTGTCGTCATATTATATGGCTAATGCAAAAGCGAAAGCACTCGAAGAAATTGCAAAACAAAGCTTAAATGGTGTTAATTTAGAGGATTTGCTCAACCAACACGGGATAGATTATTAATGAAAAAAAATATAAACTCTATTATTTTTTTTATTGCAAGTTTGGTATTAATAGCCGGATGTAGTGCAGTAAAACAATTATCCGATGCTTTGGAAAATCTTCGACGCATTCAATTTAAGATTGCGGGTGTTTCCAATTTACGGGTTGCTGGAATAGATGTTTCAAATAAGAAAAAAATATCTGATTTTTCGGTGTCCGAAGCTTTAAAACTAACTAATGCTTTTGCATCAAAAAAATTAGTCTCTGATTTTATATTAAATGTTGATGCAAAAAATCCCAATAATGGAACCACTCAAAAGAGCTCAAATTCAACTGCATTAATTACAAATTTTGATTGGAGATTGCTTATTGATGATACTCCAACTGTAAATGGTAATATTGCTTCGCCTGTCAGCGTGCCCGGTAAAGGTCAAACTGTTGTTATTCCGCTTTCAGTGAATTTAGATTTATATGAATTTTTTGGAAATGCTGGTTACGATAGAGTAATTAATTTGGCGCTAGCTGTTGCTGGAGAAGGTGGGTCGTCTCGTATTAAACTTGATGCAAAACCAACTGTTCGCATAGGCAGTTTCCCAATAACCTATCCAGGACGCATTACTATTGTTGATTATGAATTTCGAGACTAATTATTTTGTTCAATATTTTAGGAGTTAATTTAAATAGTTAATGGAGTTACCTTTTGCTTTTATTTTACTTTTTCTTGCTTTCTTTGTTGCTTATCTTAGAGGATTAATCCGATTAATAAATCAAGATGTTATTGATGAAATAATTAATGAATCTCCAGAAAAGAGTCAAAAAATAATAGTTTTTTGGAATAATTATGACAAGTTTGACGATTCTCTCATTATTTTCAAATTCGTATTATATATAGTTTTCTCAATTTTAATTGGTCAATACTTTTCCATTGTTTTATTTGATGTCTTTGAAAAAGTTATTTTGACAGTTGTCTTACTCTTTTCTGTAATTTTTTTTGATTACCTGTTTTATTATTTGGGTAAAAAGACAAAAATCAAAACATTTGTTTCATATTTGTCATTTATTAAATTTTTCGCTTTTCTTGTTTTTCCGTTATATATGATAAAGAAAAAATTATCTCTATCTATTAAAGGGCAAGCAACTATTGAGGAAGAGAGTTGGCTCGAAATTGAAGATGCTGTAGAATCTGCAAGAGACGAAGGTTCTCTTGACGATGGGGAATACAGGATACTTAAAAATATTATCAAATTTAATGAAATTCTCGTTTCTGATGTTATGACGCCTCGCACTGTTGTTTTCAGTTGCAATGCCAATAATACTGTCGAGCAAACTGTTTTCTTGCCGGAAATTCGTATGTACTCACGTTTCCCTGTGTGGGAAGGAGAAACTATAGACGATGGAGTGATAGGTTATGTTATGAGTCGTGATATTCTTTATGCAGCACTTAAAGGTAAAATGAATTTGACGCTTAAAGATTTTATAAGAGAAGTATATTATATTCAAGAAAATGCTCCTCTCGATTCAGCTTTGGATTTATTCCTTGAGCGTAAACAGCATTTATTTATAGTTGTTGATGAGTATGGTGGTATCGAAGGTTTAATTACAATGGAAGATGTTTTGGAGACAATTCTTGGAACTGAAATTGTTGATGAAGCGGATAAAGTAGTTGATATGCGACTGCTTGCTAAACAAAAGAGAGATAAACGCATCTCATCTTTCCCTGAAACTAATAACTAAACTATATTTTTTCTACTCTTTTAACTTCTAAAATATTATTGAGTATCAAACGCTCTATTCCAGCACGCAAAGTCATCATAGAAAGTGGACAATCTGCACAATTACCAACCAGTTTTAATACAAGCACGCCTTGCTCTTCCTCAAAATCTACAAATTCTACTCCACCACCATCAATTGCTAAATAAGGGCGTGCTTTATTCAATAATTCTTCTACTCTATGTATTAGTTCTGTTCTCGACATTACATTTCAATTTCAATAGATTTATTTAAATTTTCGTAATTATGTTTTCTCAATTCTTTAATCAGTTCTAAAGTAGCTTCTTTTATTGTTCTTGCTTGGTTTGGATATTTTTTGGTTAAAGCCACAGGTTCTCCGCCGTCATTTGCCTCTCTCATTTCAATGTCGAGCGGAATTTGACCTAATAACGGAACATTTTCTTCGTAAGCAATGATTTTACCACCATCTTTGCCGAATATATAATACTTTTTATCTGGCATATCAGGAGGAGTAAAATAGCTCATATTTTCTACAATTCCCAAAATATCTACATTTACTTTTTTGAACATAGCTATGCTTCTGCGAACATCTGCAAGTGCAATTTCCTGTGGGGTTGTAACAATAACCGCACCATTGAGTGGCACTTTTTGCACTAATGTTAGCTGAATATCACCGGTTCCGGGTGGCAAGTCAAATACAAGAACATCAAGTTCGCCCCATTCGATTTGTTCGAATAACAATGAAAAGTAGCTTGCGAGCATAGGACCACGCACAATTGCTGCTTCGTTTCTATTTAGAACAAATCCCATAGAAGCGATAAACAAATTTTCATCACGTTTTATTGGCACTGCAACTGTATTGCCGTGGCTATCTGTAATTGCTTCTAATTTTGCTTCTTTCAAACCAAACATTGTAGGTTGACTTGGTCCATAAACGTCAGCATCGAGCAACCCAACGCGTAATCCAATTTTGGATAAAGTAGCCGCGATATTTCCTGCTATAGCTGATTTCCCAACACCACCTTTGCCTGATGCCACTGCAATAATATGTTTAACATCTTTTAAAAATTGTCTGTTTGTCCTATCTAAACATACTTCGTTGAATAATAATTCGACATTTTTTGAAATTCCTGCGTTACTCAATACTTCTTTGATTTGATGATTAATTATATTTGATACAGTTACAATAGGTCCAACTAAATCGATAGAAATGACAATTTTGTCGTCTATCACTTCAATTTTTTTTATGGCGTCTAAAGCACTCAAAGATACAGATAAGTGAGGGTCTTCAACTTTTCCGATGATTTGCTTGATTTGTTCAACGTTCATTTTTATTTCCCGTTATTTTTTGGTAAAAGTAATATTTTAGACAAATTATTCTCATTGTAGTAATTTTCAATTACACGAACAATATCATCAATTGTAATTTTATCAATACTGCATATTATGTCGTGTAAGGTTTCAATTTTTTGCGAGACGATTTGATTTTTAATCAGGTTTTGCATTCTTGCGGAAACACTCTCGAATTCCAGAATTTTTGCTGTTTTATATTGTTCTTTTGCTCTTGAAAATTCGGCTTTTTTAACTTTATTATTCTTAAGTTCGATGAGTTCTTTATAAATAGATTCTTCTGCTTTTTCAATTTTTGATTTGTCAGTTGCGATATAATGATATACAGAGCCACAGTCGGAAAACAAATTTAACTGGGAAAAAACAGAGTAGGCAAGTCCTTGCTTTTCACGGAGATTTTGATAAAGCCGTGATGAAAGTCCGTCACCAAAAATAATATTCAAAAGTGATAATGTATATTTATCTGGGTGATTAGCTCCAAAAATCTGCTTTCCAAAAATTAAATGTGCTTGCTGTATTGGCTTATTAATTATTTTATTCTGAATAATTGGATTTGGTGTATCTCTCTTAATTTTTTCGCCGTAATTGCATTTATCTGCAAAATACATCATTACTGTATCAACTACTTTTTCGTTCGGAACGTTGCCTGAAACAGCAATTACAATATTTTGTGGCTGATAGAATTGTTTATGGAATGCTTCCAAATCATCAGTTGTAATGCTGTTCAATGAATTTATAGTTCCATCGATACTTAATCCAAGAGGATTATTAGGGAAGATGACTTCATCTGCAACATCAAAAATGTATTCTTCGGGATCATCATCGTATGATTTTATTTCTTCGATTATGATTTGTCGCTCTTTTTCTATCTCACTTTTTAAGAAAACCGGGTGAAGAATTATATCAGCTAAAATATCAAAACATTTATTAAAATGAAATTTGGTTGCTCTCACATAGAATAATGTAAGTTCTTTTGTTGTGTATGCATTAGAATAAGCTCCAACTGAATCTAATTGAATTGCAATTTGTCGGGAAGTTCTATTCTCGGTTCGCCTATAAACAGAGTGTTCCAAAAAATGAGCAAGACCATTTTTCCCATTCCGGTCGTCTCTCGAACCAACGGAAATTCCAATCCCGAGTGAAAATGACTCGAGATAAGGTATCTCGTCTGTTATAACAGTAATTCCATTGTCCAATACAGTTATTCTGGGAGATAATCTAATCTGACTTTCGTTGCTACTCAATTTATTTATGTAATTTTTGTTTTTCATAAGCCATAAGAATATTAATCAAAAATAGCAAATTTAAGCGAAATAAAAAAGTAAGCTTATATTTCTGCAAATCCTTACTGAAATAAGGAAATTATCACTTTCCAGTAGTTATCAATCCATAATAATAAATAGGGCTTTCATCAGATGAAAGCCCTTTTGAGAATTGAAAAAGAGGAAAATTATTTTGATTTCAAAGCTTCTGCTCCACCAACAATTTCAAGCATTTCCTTAGTAATAGAAGCCTGACGTTCTTTATTATATTGCAGTTCTAACATACGAATTAAATCGTTGGCATTGCTTGTGGCATTATCCATAGCCATCATTCGAGCAGCTTGCTCCGCAGCATTAGATTCAAGCAATGCTTTCCATACCCGAGCATCAATTAGTTTTGGAATCAAAACATCTAAAATTTGCTCTTTAGATGGTTCGAAAATATAGTCAAGCGACTTTATGTTGGTTTGTTCAATAGCAGGTTCTATTGGAAAGAGTTGCTTGAGTTGTGGAACTTGCTTTAAAATATTAATAAATTCATTATAAAATAAAAAGATTTTATCAACCTCGTTGTTCAAGTATAAATTAGTTAATGAAGCAACAATTTGCTGAGCATCCTCAAAACGTAATTTACTAAATATATCAGAAAATTCTCTGATAGTATCTATTTTAAAGCGTTTAACAAAAGATACAGCCTTTTTCCCGACAGGGACAATGTGAAAATTTGCATTTGGATATTGCTTTTTAAAATCTTCAATGTGGATGTTTAATGATTTGAATAAATTAGTATTGAAGCTACCACATAATCCTCTATCTGAACCAATCAATACTATTGCAATATTTTTTATTTCGCTTCTTGTTTCAATAAATGGATTTGAATAATCATTCGCAATAGAGATCAGATTTGATACAGTATCTTCAAGTTTAGAAAAATAGGGAAGAGCATTTTCTATAGCATTATGTGCACGTCGCATTTTTGCAGCTGAAACCATCTTCATTGCGGAAGTGATTTTTGCAGTATTGCGAACTGCCCCAATTCTTCGACGAATATCTCTTAAAGTAGCCATAAATAATCCTTTTGATTACAAGTAAATATCATCAGCTAACAAATAGTTTTGAACATAGTCAGCAACAGCATCTTCCAATTGAGTAAACTCATAGTTTGGGAAGTATTCCAACAATTTATTGATGTCAGCAACTGTAAAATATTGATACTGATATTTAAGATTATCAGGCATATCAATATATTCAATTATTGGATGACGTCCCATTGCTGAAAAAACTGCTTTAATTAATGTATTCCACGAATTTGCTGTTCCGGTTCCCAAATTAAAAATGCCATTTATTTCTTTATTATCAATGGTTTTGTAAATAATATCTACACAATCTTTAACATAAACAAAATCTCGTTTTTGTTCTCCATTGGCGAATTCTTGTTTATATGACTTAAAAAGCTTCACTCTTCCAGTATCTGAAATTTGATTAAAGGATTTAAAAACCATACTCGCCATATTGCCTTTATGGTATTCGTTTGGTCCGAATACATTGAAAAATTTAAAACCAACGCAATTAGTATCGAGTTTATTTTCTATTATCCATAAATCAAAGATATGTTTCGAAAAGCCATAACAGTTTAATGGTTTGAGATTATGAAAAATCCTATCAGAATATCCATTTGAACCATCGCCATAAGTTGCAGCCGACGAAGCAAAAATGAAGCGAATATCGTTTTCAAATGCAATACTTGCAAGATGCTGTGAAAACTGATAATTATTTTTAAGCAAGTAGTTTGCATCTTTTTCGGTAGTGTCTGAACACGCACCTAAATGAATGATAGCCTCAATATCATCAACGCCATTGTTTTCGAGGAAGTCAAATAATTCATTTTTATCAACATATGTATGAAAAATCTTACCCCGAAGATTTTTCCATTTATCTTCTTTTGATAAATTGTCAGAAACAATTATATCTTTTATGCCTTCATCATTTAGTTTTCGTAGAAGGCAAGAGCCAATAAATCCTGCTCCACCAGTTAATAATATCATTTTAAAGTTTGCTTAAATTTATCAATAAATTCAGTTACAGCAGACTTCAAATTACTTGAGATGTCTTCTGTTAATTCTTTTTTAGTTTTAATATCGTTTAATATGTTTAAGTATTTTGTGTCCATAAACTCATAAAATTCTTTTTCAAGTCGTTTAAGTGATGAAACCGGCAAGTCATCAAGAAAACCAGCAGTTGCGACAAATATTAATGCAATTTGCTTTTCTACTGGCAAAGGATTGAATTGTGGTTGTTTTAATATCTCAGTAAGTCGTGCACCACGTGTCAATTTTGCCTGAGTTTCTTTGTCCAAATCTGAACCAAATCTCGCAAAAGCTTCAAGCTCACGAAACATAGCAAGTTCCACTTTCAATGGACCAGCTATTTTCTTCATAGCTTTGTTTTGTGCATTACCACCAACGCGCGATACTGAAATACCAATATTCAGTGCTGGGCGAATACCTGCATTGAACAAGCCTGGTTCAAGATATATCTGACCGTCAGTGATCGAAATTACGTTTGTTGGGATATAAGCAGAAACGTCGTTTGCTTGTGTTTCAATTACAGGCAGTGCTGTGAGCGAGCCACCACCATAATCTTGATTATATTTAGCTGCACGTTCCAGTAAGCGGCTATGAAGATAGAAAATATCGCCGGGATAAGCCTCGCGTCCGGGTGGACGTCTCAATAACAAAGAAACTTGTCTATAAGCAGCTGCTTGCTTACTTAAATCATCATATATAATTAATGCATGCATACCGTTGTCGCGGAAATATTCGCCCATAGAACAACCGCAATATGGCGCGATAAATTGCATTGGTGCCGGATCGGAAGCATTTGCTGCAACGACAATTGTATAATCCATTGCTCCATATTCTTGCAAAGTTGCAACAACGTTAGCAACAGTCGAAGCTTTTTGTCCAATAGCAACATAAATGCAATAAACAGGTTGAATTCCTAACGAAGCTGCTTCTTCGGTGTGTGTATATTTTTGATTGATGATTGTGTCCAATGCAATTGTTGTTTTACCTGTTTGACGGTCGCCTATGATTAACTCACGTTGTCCACGTCCAATTGGAATGAGAGCATCGATTGCTTTTATACCAGTTTGAAGTGGTTCTTTTACTGGTTGACGTGGAATTACTCCGGGAGCTTTTCTTTCAATTGGAAGATATTGTTTTGCTTGAATTTCTCCTTTGCCGTCTATTGGCATACCCAGAGGATTTACCACTCGACCCAAAAGCTCTTTTCCTACAGGAACAGATGCAATTCTTCCTGTTCTTTTTACTATATCGCCCTCTTTTACCTTGCTATCATCGCCGAAAAGCATCACGCCAACATTATCTTCTTCAAGGTTGAGAACCATTCCCATAACACCGTTAGGGAATTCAACTAGCTCAGAAGACATTACTTTGTTCAAACCATAGATGCGAGCAACACCATCACCTACTTGCAGAACTGTTCCTACTTCGTAAAGGTCGATTTCATTTTCAAAGCCAGCAAGTTGCCGTCTCAGTATTGCTGATATTTCTTCTGGTCTAACTTCTACTACCATAAAAACTTACCTATATATTTGTTGTTAATTCTCTGAAATTAATTTTTGATGCAATTTATTTAACATTGTGGAAACAGATGCATCATAGATTGTATCTTCTACTTTTACTTTAATACCACCTTTAAGTGATTTATCTATTATATAGTTGCTGATTATTTTCAAATTTAATTTTTTTGAGATATTGTCTTCGATTTTCTTTTTAATTTCCTGAGCCAATTCATTTGCAGTATAAATATCGATTTCAACTAAGCCTTGTTCTGTGTAGTATATCCTTTTGAATTGTTTGATTATATCAGGAATTAATATTTCTCTTCTTTTATCAGCAAGCAAAACTAAGAAATTCAGTACAATTTCGCTTACTTGATTAGAAAATATCTCTTTAAAAATTTTAATTTTATGATGTGCTTTAATAATTGGACTTTTAATTAAATTACGCAGATCTTGGGAAGCCGAAAGTATTGCTTCGACTTTTATTAAATCATTGAAAGCAGTATCCACAAGATTTAAAGGCTTGGCTGCATCGATTAAAGCACGTGCATACCTTATTGAAATACGTTCAGTATTCATAATTAATCTCAGTTTTTATTCATTTTTTGAATATAATTCTCAATAATTTTATAGTCTTTTTCAGCATCAATTTTTTCTTCTAATATTTTTTCTGTTGCTAATACCACTAAATTAGCAACTTCTTTTCTTAATTCAGAAATTGCTTCATTCTTGCTACGATTAATCTCTCGTTGTGCTTCTTCAATTTTTTGATTTTTGATTTTATCAGCCTCTTCTAATGCTCGCTTTATATGTAATTCAGACTGTTGGCGTGCGTCCGCAAGCATTTGAGCAATTTCATTTTGAGTTGCATTCAGTTTCTCTTCACGTAAACGAACGAGTTCTTCAGCTTTTTTCTCTTTTTCGGCGGCATCATCAAGAGCTTTCTTTATTCTTTCTTCCCGAGCTTTTAGAGCATTACTGATTGGTTTAGCACCAAACTTAATTAATATAAATAAGAAAATTCCGAAATTGACAAGCGACCAAAAAATTAGTCCCGGCTTTATACTTAATAGAGCATCCATAAGCGAACCTTTATAATGATATTATTTTATTTTCTACAACAATGATTTTCATCGATGTTAGGGATTTTCGTAGAGACATAAAAATGTCCCTACGAAAAAATTAATTTGTAAAAAAACAAATTATTACCCTAAAATTATTTTCAAATTATTTAAGCACAACAAGCAACAAACAGATAATTGCAGCAAAGAATGCAATACCTTCGATAAGTGCAGCTGCAATAATCATACTTGTTCTAATGTCGCCTGCTGCTTCTGGTTGGCGACCACTTGCTTCCATTGCTGCTGCTGCTAATTTACCAATACCGCTTGCGGCACCAAATACAGTGAATCCAGCTCCAATTCCTGCTGCTAAGTATGCAAATGCTTGTGCTAATTCCATTATAATCTCCAAAAAAGTTGATAAAAAACTTTATTAAAATAGCTTTATATAGTAAATTAATGCGTTTCGTGAGCTTCTTCGTGTCCGTGTTCACCTATTGCCAATCCAACAAATATTGCTGTTAGCATTGTGAAAATATATGCTTGCAAAAAAGCAACTAGTAATTCAAGAAAATATATAAATATTGAAAATCCAACTATTGCCGGAGCGAGTAAAATATTGCCAAAAAAGAACAACAAACCAAGCAATGAAAATAACACAATGTGTCCCGCACTCATATTGGCAAAGAGACGGATGGTGAGTGCAAAAGGCTTAATAAATAATCCTACAAATTCTATCGGTATCATTATTGGCCATAAGTACCAAGGAGCACCACCTGTAAGATGTTTGAACCAGTTCACAACTCCAGAAACTCTCATTGCAGTTATATTAATTACGAAAAATGCAGTTATTGCAAGGGCAAGCGTTACAGGTATCGCTCCTGTTGCAGTATGCCCTCCAGGAATTAAACCAATAAGATTTAAAACCAAAATAAAGAAAAACAAACCTAAAAAATATGGTAATAATGTATCTGCTGTCTTTTGAGATGGTATGTTCGGGCGAACTACTTCATCTCTGATATATGATACAAATGTCTCTACAACATTTTGCAAGCCTTTGGGTGCTTTTGTGGGCTCTTTTTTAAATAGTTTTCCTACCTTAGTAAAAACAAAGGTAAGAAAAATAATAGCAATCCACTGGAATACAACTAAATTTGTAATTGATAAGTCCAAAGTTGGTTTCCCACCATCGCTTGTGCGGACAATTTCTCCGTGCCCTTTAATTGTATAAACACCTTCTTTCAACATCGAGGAGGGCGATGCATAAATATGAAGCCCATCATCAATTAATATGACAGGAAGTTCTGAAATTTTGTGAGGACCAATATAAAAACCAGCGTGATCCCCTAATTCATTTAATAAACTTGTAAAAACATCTTGATTTTCTTGATTATGATCTGAATGATTTTCTGTATTATGACCTGTGTTTTCTAATATATCTTTGGCTCCAATATCTGAATTATTCATAAGATACCTTTATTTTTATTTCAATTCAAGCATTTATTTTTTTATGAATATAATAAATTTCAATAATTTTTAAAATAAAAATTGCAGAAAACAACGATACCAAAAACGAAACAATTTCAAAATTTGTGTATTTGATAATGAGAAAAACGCTAAATAATATAATAGCCAATCTAATAATAATTGAGAAAATGATGATTTTATAAAAAATATCCCATTCTTTTAATATTGCTCTTTTGATAAAAAACAGCGCGAGAACAAAATCAAAAATTCCAAGCAATATGCCAATTAATACGCCCATTTTATTCTTCTGAAAAATCAACACGAGTGTATTAGACGTTATTTTGTATATTATAATTGTGATGAAAATTACTTTTTAGTTAATTCTATATTTTTTAAATTGTATAATATATCTTTTATGTTTCATTCTTAATTAATAATAGTTATGGATATTTTAAATGGTATTCGCGTCCTTGATTTAACAAATGTTTTATCTGGTCCTTTTGCAACTCTACATCTTGCTTTATTAGGTGCAGAAGTTATTAAGATCGAAAACCCCGATGCTGGGGATCTTGCTCGTAAATTGGGATGTGTATCGGATTACAACAACAAGCTTCTTGGCACAAGCTTTATTGCTCAGAATGCAAATAAGAAGTCCGTTACACTGAATTTAAAAGAACCAAAGGCAAAAGAAATTTTTTTGAAGTTAGCTGAAACAGCAGATGTTGTAGTCGAAAACTTTCGTCCTGGAGTTATGGACAGACTTGGTATTGGATACAAAAAACTTACTGAAATTAATCCTAAGATAATTTACCTTGCAATTTCTGGATTCGGGCAAACTGGTCCTGATGCATTCAAGCCTGCATACGACCAAATTATTCAGGGATTAAGCGGTGTGATGGCGATTAATGGAACTCCGGAACTCAATCCATTGCGTTGTGGTTTTCCGGTTTGTGATACAATCGGAGGTATAAACGGAGCATTTGCAGTTATGGCAGCTCTTTTCCATCGTGAACGAGCAGGGGAGGGGCAGTTTATCGATGTTGCACTTCTTGATTCGGTGATGCCATTTATGGGATGGGTTGTTGCTAATCTTATGCTTGGGGGACAGCATCCGCAGCTTCTTGGCAATGACAATTTTACAGCAGCACCATCCGGCACTTTCAAAACTAAAGACGGTTATATCAATATTGCTGCAAATAAACAAGAGCAATGGCACGCTGTAGCTGATATTCTTGGTGTCCCTGAACTTAAAGAAGACCCAAGATTTAAGGAACGCGATGCTCGTAAGGCAAATCGTTTTGCTCTTACTCCTCTTCTCGAGGAAAAATTGGTGCTAAATACTACAGCATTTTGGGTAGAGAAGTTAAACCAGGCAGGTGTGCCATCAGGTGAAATCTTAAAGTTGGACGAAGCAGTAAGTCAGCCGCAAGTTGAGCATAGAAATACTTTTGCAGAAGTTGAACTACAAGGAATTGGTAAGGTGAAACTTTTTAATTTAACAGCTAAGTTTGAGAAGACTCCTGGCTTAGTGAAAACACCACCTCCAACATTATCACAGCATACTTACGAAATATTACAAGGCATTGGATATTCAAAAGAAGAAATTGATGAATTTAAAGCACAAGGCATCGTTTAATTTCAAATATTTGATAAAATAATTTGGATAAAATAAAAAATCTTATTATTTTTGAAGTCTAAAAACGTGCTCGGATGGCGGAACAGGTAGACGCACAGGACTTAAAATCCTGTGGGCGAATAGCCCGTGAGGGTTCGAGTCCCTCTCCGAGCACTGATGAGTTTCCTGCTGTATTTTAATCTAATCTTATCGAAAAATACTAAAAAAATTACACGGAATATTGTAATACAATAATATTTACTTTTATTTTGTAGTTTTCGAAAATATTATTTATTCTCTTCTTTTATTATTTCACAATATTCAATCTTAAATTGTTATGAAATTCCAATTATTTATGTTAATTTTGAAAACATTTTGACCATTTATTGGAGAAAATTATGAATAGAGCTTTTAATTTTAGTGCTGGTCCAGCTGTCCTACCTTATGAAGTTTTGCAAGAAGCTAGTCAAGCCGCTTTGGACTTTAATGGTTTAGGTATGTCTATTATGGAAATGAGCCATCGCTCTAAGGAATATGATGCTGTAATTAAAGAAGCTCAAGCAGATTGTTTGAAGATAATGAACTTGTCAGAGGAAGAATATAGCGTTCTTTTCCTTGGTGGTGGTGCAAGTTTACAGTTCTATATGGTTCCTGCTAATTTTTTAATCAATAAAGCTAATTATGTGCTTACTGGTGTTTGGGCAAAAAAAGCTTCTAAAGAAGCTAAGTTTGTTGGAAACACTAATATTATCGCAAGCTCAGAAGATAAAAATTTCAATTATATCCCGAAAAATATTCAAGTTGAGCAAGATGCTGATTACGTCCATATTACTACAAATAACACTATTTACGGAACTGAATATAAAGAAAATCACATTCCAAATACTGGCAATGTGCCACTTGTTGCTGATATGTCGTCAGATTTATTTGCTATTCAACGTGATTTTTCAAAATATAACTTGATATATGCTGGTGCTCAAAAGAATATCGGTCCGGCTGGTGTTACCTTAGTAGTTATTAAAAAATCCTGGCTCGAGAAAGGCAGAAAAGAACTTCCAACAATGATTAATTATGAAACTCACGTTAAAGAAGCTTCGATGTTCAATACTCCTCCTTGTTTCCCGGTTTATGTTGTTGGTCGCACATTCAAGTGGATTTTGAAGCAAGGACTTGAAGCAATCGAAGCAAATAACTACAAAAAAGCAAATCTTTTATATGATTTTATGGATGCAAATAGCGACTTCTACAAGCCGACTGTTACTGACAAAGAAGATCGCTCTCTGATGAACGTTACATTTAATCTAAATACACCAGAGTTAGAAGCCAAATTTATCGAAGAGGCTAAAAAACGCCACAATATGACAAACCTGAAAGGTCATAGAAGTGTTGGTGGTGTACGCGCTTCAATATATAATGCTTGTCCAATAGAGTGGGTCGAAGCATTAGTGCGTTTTATGGAAGAATTTATGAAAGAGAATAAATAATTCTTTTGATTTTTAATATATTAATCGGGTTCGGTTGCCTTCTACACACTGAACCCGATTTAATTTAAATATGAGAGGGAAAAATGAACCTTGTAGCAATTGTTGGACGTCCAAATGTAGGGAAATCTACACTTTTTAACCGCCTTGTTGGGCAAAGACAAGCAATTGTGGAAGATACGCCTGGGGTTACTCGCGATAGAATATATGGCTATTCCGAATGGAATGGTAAAAGATTTATGCTTGTCGATACAGGTGGATTTATTCCCGGAAGTGAAGATGTGATGGAGCGATCAGTTCG
>JAOAGZ010000017.1 GCA_026415495.1 Eximiradius proteiniborus
GACTTATAGCAATAACTGTGAGACTTTTAGTAAAATCGCCTTCGATAATCTTCTTCAAGGCAAGCCCAATTGTCATTATTGGCAAGCTGCCGATGATAACAAACCAACCGAGTCGGCTATTAAGGCTTTGACGAGAAAAAGCAAGCCGGTTTTTCCCAAGGTTTTCCCGGAGGAATGCAGTTGGAATTTCATAAATTTCGCGGCGAAAATACCAGAGAACAGAAAAAAGAGTGCCGAGTTGGATAATTGCAATAAAAGCAGTCCATTGCTCGGGGTGGGAGTGGTCGATAGTTCCGAAAAGTTCGCCGAAAATTGTTAGATGAGCTGTAGAACTAATGGGGATGAATTCAGTAAGACCCTGTATTAATCCTAAGACAATAGCAACGAGTAAATTCATTATGAAAACTTATAGTTAAACAATAATATTATTGAAACATAATGCACTTAAAAAAACAAATTAAAAAGAATTATTGAAATTTGGAAAAGTGATTAGTATTTTTTTCTTATTTTTGTAAATTATTTTGTTTTTTTGGGAGTTAAATAGATGATTCGGCTAAATGTAAATATCGACCATATTGCAACAATACGAAACGCACGTGGTGGGAATGAACCTGATCCTGTTTTTGCAGCATCGTTGGCAGAGTTGGCAGGAGCAAGCGGAATAGTATGTCATCTGCGGGAAGACCGTCGCCATATAAACGATAGAGACCTGAGACTTCTGCGGGAAGTTGTTCAGACGAAATTAGACCTTGAAATGGCAGCAAACGAAGAGATAATACAAATTGCATTGCAAACACGTCCGGAATTAGTTACGATTGTTCCCGAAAAACGCCAAGAGCTCACAACCGAAGGCGGTTTGGATGTTGTTTCGCAGAGAGAAAAGCTTATATCGCTTTGCGAGAGAATGCACGAGCGTGGAATAGAAGTAAGTTTGTTTGTGGAACCTGAAGAAAAGCAAATCACTGCTGCCAAGGAAGTTGGTGCGGATATGGTCGAGCTACACACAGGAACCTATGCCAATGCAAAAACTCCCGAACGTTTCAAATTCGAATTAAACAGAATTATTAATGCTGCTGCTTTTGCCGGCAATCTTGAATTGAAAGTGGCTGCTGGTCACGGGCTTAACTATTACAATACAAAGCACATTTGTTACATTTACGAAATTGAGGAGTTAAGCATAGGGCATTCGATTATTTCTCGTGCTGCACTTGTTGGAATTGAACGGGCAGTAAAAGAAATGATTGAGCTTATAAACAATTCTACATTACACAGAAACATAGATATTTAGTATATGTGTGGAATAGCAGGAATATTCAATTACTCCGGACAGCAAAACGCTATAAGTCAAGAAATTTTAAAACAAATGTCTGATTGTATAGTTGAGCGGGGTCCTGATTCGGACGGCACTTATATTTCTGAGGACAGATTGTGCGGGATGACCTTTCGCCGACTGGCAATAGTGGATCTTTCTGCAAACGGCAATCAGCCAATGCAAACTGCTGATGGACATTTCTCGATTGTGTTTAATGGCGAAATATATAATCATCTTGAAATACGCAAAGAATTAATTCAATTAGGTTTCAATTACCGTTCCAAAACTGACACGGAAACGATTCTGTATGGATATGTGAGCCGGGGAAAAGATATTTTGCAAAAAATGCTTGGGATGTGGGCAATTGCTATTTATGACAAACAAAGGCAGGAACTTTTTTTAGCGCGTGACAGAATCGGAATAAAGCCATTATATTTTTACAAAAAGAACGGAATATTTCTTTTTGCTTCGGAAATCAAATCAATTCTTGCTCATCCACTTACAGAGAAAGAATTTAATTTTGATGAACTGCCTAATTATTTAAATTATGGACTATCTTCCAACCGTGGCACTTTATTTAAAAATATATACAAAATACCTGCCGGACACTTTTTAGTAATCAATAAAGATGGTGAAATTAAATTACAGAGGTATTGGAGCCCATTCAACAAGGAAAAGGAAATTGAATTAGAGCAATTAAGCGACGAAGAAATCCAAAAGCAATTACTTGAATTATTGCGGCGGTCAATTGAAGCACGGATGATGAGCGATGTGCCGTTCGGAGTATTTCTTAGTGGTGGGATTGATTCGAGCGTAAATGTTGCTTTGATGGCAGAGTTAATGAACCGTCCGGTAGATACGTTCACTGTTGGCTTTCGACAACTCGAAAAGTATAATGAACTGCAATATGCAAGAAAAATTGCCGAAATTTTTAAAACGAACCATCGCGAAATATTAATTGATGAAAATGATGCGATAGGAATACTGGAAAAACTTGCTTATCGTGAGGACGAACCAAATGCAGACCCTGTGTGCATTCCGTTGTATTTTTTGTCGCGACTAACCCGCCGGAGTGGCACAATTGTGGTGCAAGTCGGCGAAGGAAGCGACGAACAATTTGCAGGATATCCGTGGATTGTTCAGCACTACAATGTGTATGAAAAATACTGGAAGCATTACATTAAACTACCTGAAACAATCAGAAAATCTGCGTATTATGCTGCCAAACCTATATTGAGTGCAACAGGAAAAATTTTGGCACTTGATTATATCCGACGCGCTGCTTATGGTGAGCAATTTTACTGGAGCGGTATGCCAATTTTTTCTACGTGCCATTTGCAAAGACTATTTGCACCAAGCTTCGAACAATTAGTGTCGAAACCTGCCGAATATGCTGATTATTTGCATAAACAAGCTCTTGAACTTTCGCCAGATGCAGATTATTATCAGCGGATGGCATATCTGGAACTTACACAACGGCTTGCTGAGCTTCTGCTTATGCGTGTTGATAAAGTTACAATGTCGCATAGTATTGAGGCACGAGTTCCGTTTTTAGACCATAGAATTGTGGAATTTTCTACTGCACTCAAAGCAAATCGAAAGATGCCAGACGGGAAAACAACTAAATACATTTTGAAAAAAGCAGTTGAAAGCATTTTGCCAAAAGATATTATTTACAGACGGAAGCAAGGATTTGCCGCACCCATAGAAGAATGGCTCCGGAAGGAATGGCACAAGTATGCCAAAAATGAAATTATTAACTCCCATTTTGTTCAAAATAGAATTTTCGATGAGAAATACATCGAAAAGCTTATTGCAGAACATCATTCATATAAAGCTAACAACTCGAAACAAATTTTCGCACTTCTGATGTTATCACTTTGGTGGAAAAAGTTTTTTTAATTGTGGCATATTTCTTGCACAAATAAAAATACTTTTGAATTTCGACCAAAGTTGGTAATTTTGGAATGGGTAGTTATGATTAAGAAAACGAAAAATATAATATTGCCATTGATATTGGCAGCGATTTTGTTTATTGGCTTTACTCAGGATAAAGCTAATAAAATTCCGGAGATTGCATTACCAGACGAAGAAGAATTAGGCAAGCGTCATCCTATTCCACTACTTTTTTCTCCCGTTAAAGATACAATCTACGTTCTGGGCGATGAATATATAGAAATTTGTTTGAAAACACAGACAGCAAAATTAGTGCAAAGAAACGGGAATAGTTTTGAGTATAAAATCAGCTCGGGCAATCCGTTTATTTCGCAGGGAATTGAAACAACGACAGGAATTTTTACAGTTCAATCGAAATCTCCAAAAGCAATATCGAAGCAATTTAATAACGCTGAGCTATTCTGGTGGGTTGGCTTTAATGGCAATATAGGTTTTCACGGGCTTGCAGGAAATGGTTATTATCATCATTTAGGTGTGAGGTCGTCTTCGCACGGATGTGTGAGAATAAGCCGCGAAGACGGTAAAGATTTATACGAAAAGGTGCGAGTAGGCACACCTGTAATGGTTTATAAATCTGAACCAGCAAGAATATTTGCTTTCGCTGATTTTGATGATTATGCCAAATCACCTTCTGCAATATTATTGAATGATGATGCAAGTATCAGAAGGTTTTTAAGCAATCGGCTCGACTATTTATATCAAGGGAAAGCCCATACAAAAAATAAAACACGTGTATTTATCGACGGTGCAACAAAATTGAGACAATTGAAAATATCGGAAGGTGATTTCGCGAAAGTGTCTATTATTCAGGAAGTACCAATCGGAGATGTTCCGCTATATATTGCTGAAAAAGACAAATTAAGAAGAAACGAAACATTATTTGTGCAAAAAAATAAGCAAAAAGAAGAGAGTTCAGAGAATAGTGATAAAAAGTAAAAATCACAAAATATTTTAATATTGCAAAAATCCCCAGCGTAGAGCCGGGGATTTTTATTTTAGGATTTGATTATCATTTCGAGAGCCATTTGGTATTTTTCTAAAGTGCCGCTAATAATTTCGGGAGGCAGTGGCGGCGGAGGTGGCTGTTTGTTCCAGTTGGTGCTTTCAAGCCAATCACGAAGAATTTGCTTATCAAAGTTTGTTTGAGGAACACCGGGAGCGTAGCTTTCCTTCAGCCAGAAGCGAGATGAATCCGGGGTGAGAGCTTCGTCGATAAGAATAATTTTGCCATTGATCATTCCAAATTCGAATTTTGTATCGGCAAGGATGATTCCACGCCCGGAAAGGTAGTTTGCTGCAAATTTATATAAATTGATTGAGGATTGCTCAATGATACTGAAGACGCTATCTCCAAGAATATGCTTAGCCATTTCGGGAGAAATATTTTCGTCGTGTCCGGCTTCTGCTTTGGTGGAAGGAGTAAAAACAGGTTCGGGGAGTTGCTCGAATTCTTTAAGACCTGCCGGAAGAGGAATACCGCAGATAGTTTGGGATTTCAGATATTCTTTCCAGCCACTTCCTGCGATATAGCCACGGACAATACATTCGACAGGAAGAGGAGAGCATTTTTTTACAATCATCGAACGACCATCCAAAGCCTGTCTGTATTTTTTGCAAACATCGGGATAATCATCAACATTGGATGAAATGAAATGATTATCGATGATATGCTTAGTATTATTGAACCAGAATTCAGAAATTTTGTTAAGTATAATACCTTTGCCTGGGATAGGTTCCTGCATAATAACATCAAAAGCAGAGATGCGGTCAGTTGCAACGAACAAAAGGCATTCGCCGAGGTCATAGACATCCCGGACTTTACCCCGGCGAATGAGTGGAATATCCTGAAAGTTTGTTTGGAAAACGTTCATTTAGAGCATTCCTGCAATAACAAGAGAAACTACAGCCATCAACTTAATAAGGATATTGAGCGATGGACCAGAAGTATCTTTGAAAGGATCGCCAACTGTGTCTCCGGTAACGGCAGCTTTGTGTGGGTCTGAACCTTTGTAATATCGCTTGCCATCGATTTCGACACCTTCTTCGAACATTTTTTTAGCATTATCCCAAGCACCACCAGCGTTTGCCTGGAAAACTGCAAGCAGAACACCTACAACAGTAACGCCAGCAAGCAAACCGCCTAATGTTTCTGCACCAAAGGCAAATCCAACAAATAGAGGAACAATAACAGCAAGAAGACCCGGAGCAATCATTTCACGGATAGCAGCTTTAGTGGAAATAGCAACGCATTTTGTGTATTCGGCAGCATCCTGTGCTTGGTGCAAAGCATCCAAATCTTCTTTGCTCCAATCTTTTTTATCTTTGTCTCCATATTTTTTCATTAAATCAAGAGCTTTAACCATAGAAGGGATTTCAGTGAACTGGCGACGAACTTCTTTTACCATACTCATAGCAGCGCGTCCAACTGCTCCCATAGATAAAGCACTGAAAACGAACGGAAGCACACCACCGATAAATAATCCAGCCATTACATTAGCTTTGGAAATATCTATTGATTTAATATGAGCAGCAGTCATAAATGCACCGAAAAGCCCCAATGCAGTAAGAGCAGCGGAACCGATTGCGAAACCTTTACCGATAGCAGCAGTAGAATTTCCGACAGCATCAAGTTTATCAGTGCGTGAACGTACTTCTTTTTCGAGTTCGCTCATTTCAGCAATACCGCCAGAATTGTCGGCAATAGGACCATAAGCATCAACTGCGAGCTGAATACCAGTTGTTGCAAGCATACCAACAGCAGCAATAGCAATGCCATAAAGACCAGCATAATAGAACGAACCAATAATTGCGATAGCGATAAGAATTACAGGAATTGCAGTTGAAAGCATACCTGTTCCAATTCCGGCGATAATGTTGGTGGCGTGTCCGGTTAAAGACTGCATAGCAATTTTGCGAACAGGTGGTTTGCCTAAACCAGTGTAATATTCAGTGATGAAGCCAATACCAACACCCGCGAGGAGCCCAACAATAGTAGCGAGGAAAACACCGAGAGAAGTAATGGTAAACACTTGATTATAAAGTGGGTCTTCGTAGAGCCATTGTTCGGGGAGAATCCAGTGAATAATCAAGTAGGAAACAACAATCATCAGCACAGCAGCAATACTTGTTCCGACATTAAGTGCAGCCTGAGGATTGCCGCCTTCGCGAACTTTTACGAAAAATGTTCCGAAAATTGAGACAAGAATACCAGCACCTGCAAGGAAAAGAGGCAGAACAACAGCTGAAAGCCCTTTGAACATTGTTGTTTGAAATTCAGGAACTGCAAAGAAAGAAGCCCCAAGAACCATTGCAGCAACAATTGAACCGACATAAGATTCGAATAAGTCTGCTCCCATACCGGCAACATCGCCTACGTTGTCGCCAACGTTGTCGGCAATAGTAGCCGGATTAAGCGGATGGTCTTCCGGAATACCGGCTTCGACTTTTCCAACAAGGTCGGCACCGACATCTGCTGCTTTTGTATAAATACCGCCACCTACTCTTGCAAAAAGAGCAATTGACGATGCACCAAAAGAAAAGCCAGTTACAACATTTACAACTTTCAATATAGCTTCGCTTGAACTTGCCCCATCAAAAGTGTTGTTGTATAGAAGGAAAAGAATACTCAAACCAGTAACACCAAGACCTACAACGCCCATACCCATAACTGAGCCGCCGTTGAAAGCAACGCGCAAAGCACTGTTTAGCCCTGTGCGAGCAGCATTGGTAGTGCGAACATTTGCTTTTGTTGCAACTCGCATACCGATAAAACCAGCCAACCCAGAGCAAAATGCGCCAACGATGAAGGAAAGCCCAACAAGTGGGTGAGTGTTTTCTGTGCTTGCTCCCTGAATTGTAAGCAGAATTGCAACAAGGACAACAAAAATTGCAATCATCTGATATTCTGCTTTGATGAATGCCATAGCACCTTCTGCAATGGAGCGAGCAATTCGCTGCATCCTTTCGTTGCCGGGATCCTGACTGCTAATCCATTTTGCCCTGATGTAAGTGTAAAGCAAAGCAATTATACCAGTCGCAGGAATTAAAAATAGTAGTGAATCCATCAAAAACCTCTTAAATTAGTTAATTTTAATTGTTTAGTGATGCATAGAAATATTTGCAATTTTGTTCAAAAATAATCACAAATAAGGTAAATAAAAAATAAAAAAACATTAATAATTAATGTCTGCAAGCAAATAGAACGAGCCGACGACAATAAAAGGTTCGTTTACTGATTTAGCAAATTCGAAGGCTTGTTGTGGATTTTGCACTACTGTATTTGGAATTTCCAATGCTTCGGCTATTTGCCTGATGGAGTTTGCAGTCATTGCCCGCTTTGTAGATGGTTGAGTAATAATCAGCAAATTTGTAATATTCTTTATTATTTCCAGCATTTTATGCACATCTTTATCAGACATAGCACCGAAGACTATGTTGAATTTTTCATTTGGGAAGACCAATTGTGAAGTTTCCGCAAGCTTTTCTATGGCAGCAGGATTATGTGCAGTATCCAGAATAATAACCGGAGATTGGGATAAAATCTGAAAGCGACCTGAAAGACCGGTATTTTCCACAACATTTTTGACTCCATTGTAAATAGCTTGCTGTGAGACATTGAAATATTGATTTATCTTTTCTATTGCCAATATTGCCAGTGAGTGATTTATTGCCTGATGGTTGCCAAAAAGCGGAGAATTGATTATGTAAGTGTTGGTATTAGTAGTTATTTGGTACTGCATTGTGTAATCAGAATTCAATCCGATAATATTGGCAATTGCAGAATCTGACAGGATGAGCGGGCTATTTCGTTCAAAACAAATTTGCTCAAGCACTTTATAAGCGTTCGAAGGTAATTTGCCTAAGAGCGTGGGCGTATTTTGCTTGATTATGCCTCCTTTTTCGAAGGCAATTTGTTCGATGGTGCTACCTAAATAATCGGTGTGTTCGATAGCAATACTTGTAATAATGCTAAGAAGCGGCATTATTACATTAGTTGCATCCAGACGCCCTCCTAATCCAGTTTCAATAACTGCAATATCAACGTTGTTGCGAGCAAAGTAGTCGAAGGCAATAGCAGTAGTAATTTCAAAAAAAGTTGCATCAACGCTCTTCCCTATTTCCATATACTTTATTGCGAGTTGAATTAAATCATCATCGGGAATTGTTTTGCCGTTTATCCGAACCCGCTCATTAAATTGTTTGATATGTGGTGAAGTGTAAAGTGCGGTGCGGTATCCTGCTTCTGCTAAAACAGAGGCAATAAGCGAAGCCGTTGAACCTTTGCCGTTTGTTCCTGCAATATGAATAGATGGAAATTTTTTGTGTGGGTTGCCAGATTTTTCGAGTAGATAAGCAATTCTATCAAGTCCGGGATTGATTCCTTTGCGTTCGAGCGAGAATAATTTTTCAAGTATTTTTTCTTTTGTATCAAACATTTCAATCCTTTTCATACAAATAAAAACTAAAAAAAATCGTAAATAATTAATTACAATATTAATAACTATTTTGGAGATTTTATGTCTAATAATTCTTTGCAAGGGAAAACAATATTAGTTACAGGTGCGAGCAAAGGGATTGGGAAAAGCCTTGTTGAGGTGCTTTCGAGATATGATTGCCGAATAATAGCTACAGCAACAAAAATGGATAGTTTTTCAAATTATGAAATTGCAAGCGATAAAATTGTGTTCGAAGCATTTGATTTAAATAATGAAAGTGAGATAATTGAAGGAATTGATAGATTAAAATCAAAAAAATTAATACCTGATATAATAATAAATAACGCAGGCGTAGGAATTTTCAAGAACTTTGCAGATTTTTCGAGCGACGAAATTGACAAACTGATAAATATTAATTTCAAAGCACCGGTACTGATTTCAAAATCTTTTCTGCCGGAGATGCTTGAAAAACAATTCGGATTGTTTGTAAATATTATTTCAGTTGCAGCAGTAGAAAGTTTTCACCGCTCATCACTTTATGGAGCTACAAAGGCAGCATTGCTGGAAACAATGAAAACAGTCAGAAAAGAATACAGACATCAAGGCATTAAAGTGCTTAATATTTTGCCGGGAGCAACAAGAACGCCGATATGGTCGCCAAAAGTTGTCCAGCAATTCGGTGATAGAATGATGGCACCCGAAGCACTTGCACAAGTGATAGTTACAAACATTGCTCTTGCAATAGAGCAGGACATTATGCCTGAAGAGTTCATTATTCGACCTCATTATGGAGATTTAGGATAAGAAGACAAAAACAATTAATCATTAGCAAATAGGAGAATTTTCAAAGATGAAGGTATTAATTACTGGTGGAGCAGGATTTATTTTTTCGCGAGTTGCGGAATTTTGTCTGAATGCCGGATATGAAGTTGTAATTGTGGATAAGCTTACTTATGCGGGAGACCTGGCTCGAATAAATCACATTTACGACAGAATAAAATTCTATAAAGCAGATGTTTGCAATCAGAAAGATGTGTTTGACGTATTTGAGCGGGAAAAACCGCAAATAGTAATACATTCAGCCGCAGAAACTCACGTTGATAGAAGTATATTAGACGGGAAGCCTTTTCTGGAAAGCAATGTTATTGGAACTTATGTTTTGTTGGAGGCTGCCCGGCGTTATAATACAGAAAAATTCATTAATATTACTACTGACGAAGTGTATGGAGAACTTGGCGGCGAAGGGCATTTCCAAGAGACAAGCCCGCTACGACCGAACTCTCCATATGCAGTGAGCAAAACTTCTGCCGATATGCTGGGACGTTCATATTTGCGGACATATCAATTGCCGGTAATTACTGTTCGCCCGTCGAACAATTACGGTATGTTTCAGTATCCGGAAAAGCTCATTCCAGTGGTATTTCTGAAAGCATATAATAATGAGAAAATACCTGTTTATGGAAAAGGAGAAAATGTGCGCGAGTGGTTATTTGTAGATGACACTGCCCGAGCAATGCTGAAAATTATCGAGAATGGGAAAATCGGAGAAATTTATAATGTGGGCAGTTCCGAAGAGCGGCGCAATATTGATGTGGTAAGGAAAATATTGGACATAATGGGCAAATCTGACGAACTGATCGAATTTGTGAAAGACCGCCCCGGACACGATTTCCGTTATTCGCTTTCCTGCGATAAAATCAAACAAGAATTGGGGTGGCAAGCAGAAGTTGGTTTTGAGGAAGGTTTGAGAAGAACAATTGAATGGTATTTTAACAATATTGATTGGCTACTAAATAAAATTGAGCAATTAAGAAAATATTGGGAATTAGCTTACAAACAATGAAAAATATATCAAAGGCGAAATTTATTATCACGGGCGGCGCAGGGCAACTTGCCCGGGCATTTTGCAAAATGCTTGATAGAGCAAATGCTGATTACATTGCGTTAGATATTGACAAGCTCGACATTACAAATATTGATGCGTTAAGCAAGGTTTGCAAAGAATACAAGCCTGATTTTCTTATCAATTGTGCTGCTTATAATAACGTTGATGCGGCCGAGAGCGATTTCGAAACAGCGATGAAGGTAAATTTCACTGGTCCGAAGAATATTGCAACGGTGAGTGTCGAATTAAAATTCAAAGCTATCCACTTTAGCACAGATTATGTATTTGGAGGGCGTGAACAATACATCCCATTTAGAGAGCAAGATGAGACTTCACCGTTGAATAAATACGGAATTTCGAAGCTAAAAGGCGAACAGATATTTTTAGAAATTTCACCGAAAAATCTTGTGTTTCGGGTGAGTTGGCTATACGGAGAAGGACATCAGAACTTTATATATAAATTGCTGCAATGGATTGAAACACGAAATGAAATATTGATTGCAAATGACGAGATTTCTGTGCCAACAAGCACATATTTTGTAGCGAAAAACGTATTAGAAGTACTAAATGCAAATGGGTTGTTTCACCTTGTGCCGGATGGATATGTATCGAGGTATGATTATGCCAAATTTGTGTTGAATAAATTGAAAAAAGATGCTCAATTAAAGCCAGTTTCAGCAGAATATTTCAAGTTGCCTGCCCGAAGACCTAATTTTTCGGCAATGGACAGTTCGTTATTTTTCAATTTGTTTAGTTTGGAAAAAAAGCACTGGAGCGAATATTTAGAGGAATTTCTGGTTGAGAGAAAATTTGAATAGTCATCTATAATAATTCTACTTTAAAGCTTTTTCTTGCGAAAAAATAATCTAATTGCAACGTAAATAATTTTCATTTTTTTTAATATCATTGTGTGAATTTCTGATTTCTAATAAATTCACCGAACCCATATTATTAAAAAAAATTAATCCATTTTTATTACCATAAAAATTTAAATTAGCCGTTGTAACGATTATAAATTATCATAAACTAATGATAATCAAAGATTTTTTTCGGAGAGAAATAATTTTTCTTGATTAAAAAGTAAGATAATTGTAACTTATTTTTTGAAAGCAGATACCGAAAAAACAAACAAGTTCGCAATAAATATATAGGTTCAAATGAAAAAAGTTTTTCTTGACTACGTTTTAAAAGTTCGTCTACCGGTAACACTCTTTGTAATATTGGGTGCATTTGCAGTAACTTATTATGTGGCAAGACCCGAGCGGGACGGAATAGGTTATGAACCTGAACAGCCTATTGCGTTTTCGCATCGTTTGCATGCCGGAAATATGCAAATTGATTGTCGGTATTGCCACACAAGCGTGGAGAAATCGCGGCACGCAAGCATCCCGGCAGCGAACATTTGTATGAATTGCCACTCTGTGGCTCGCAAGGATAAGCCTGAGATTGTGAAGCTCACAAGGTATTACGAGCAGAACAAGCCAATTCCCTGGAAGCGAATCCACAAGGTACCGCACTATGCTTATTTTAGTCATCAGTCGCACGTAACACAAGGTATTCCTTGCCAATCCTGCCACGGAGCAGTAGAGAATATGGATGTTGTTATGCAGGTGAACTCATTTACAATGGGAAGCTGCATAGAATGCCACAGAAACCCCAACAGCCGACTTCCAAAAAATTCACCGAAAATGAAAAGTGGTCCTGTTCATTGTAACGCTTGCCACAGATAAGGAGGAATTATGAAAGGGAATAAGCGAAATTTTATTAAGAAAGCCACTCTTGGTGTGTTTTCGTTACCTCTAATCAGCAGCATTAATTTCGAGAGTATTGTTAAAAAAGTATCTAACCCGAAAAAGCCAAGAACGAAAGTGAAAATCAACTCCTATGCTATAAAAAGAAATACAGGAGAATAAGCGAATGAAGAATTTTTTCAACTTATTAAAGAATAAATCTGAATTTAGTAGAAAATCAAAAACCGCACCTGAACTGAAGAAAATGTCTGCAGAAAGCCGGAGGCGTTTTCTTGCCCTGATGGGTGCGACCGCGGCAGTTACAGCAACTGCCTGCAAAGACTACCGCGACAAAGGCAAAATTATCACTTACAATAAAAAACCACAGGATGTAACATACGGAAAGGCAAACTATTACGCATCGACTTATCGCGATGGCTCGCCAATTCTGATAAAAACACGTGAAGGACGTCCAATTGGAATTACTGGTAATGATATTCATCCTGTAAGTAAAGGCAAAGTCTCGATTCAAGCAGAAGCGAGCATATTAGATTTATACGACCCGGAACGATTGAAATTCCCTCTGAAAAATGGTAATAAAAACGAATGGAAAACTGCAAACAATGAAATTATGCAGAGGCTGCAGGATATTTCAGCAAAAGGAAAAGAAATTGCCGTAATTACGGGCAAGATCAATTCCCCCACTTATGCAAAATTATTAGAAGATTTTGCGAGTAAATATCCGAATGCAAATGTTTATCCGATAGAACTATTTAGCGATAGGAATAGAAGGTTAGCATGGACTGCGTGTTATGAAAGCAATGAATATCCGGCTATTGACTGGAGCAAAGCAAATATTATTGTTGCAGTCGAAGCCGATTTGTTTGCAACAGATGGAGTTCCTGCTGAACAAATAAACGAAATCACTAAACGAAGAAGTGGTGAAAAAGCTGAAAATTTCAACAGAATATATGCAGTTGAAGCGAGTATGTCTTTGGTAGGAGCAAATGCAGATTATCATATAAGGGTTCGCCCGAGTGTGTATTACCCGCTTTTGCTTGCTATTTACAATGATTTAGTGAATAAATTAGCACCATTTGGGCATACTCCAATAGGAGATTATTCACTTGAAAAAATAATTAATGAGAATAAATTAAATCACAAGCAAATTAATGCATTAGTTAATGATTTACTTAATAATCAGGGTAAATCAATAATATATGTCGGCGATAATTTACCGGTGCAAATTCATATAATAGCAAATTTTATTAATGATATACTTTCGGCATATGAATTATATGACTATAATTCAAGTTACGTCGAGTTCTTCAAGATATTAGAACCTGCCGGCATTGATAATTTAATTGCAAGAATGAAGCAAGGCGAGATTGGTGCTGTAATTTTTGCTGATACAAACCCAGCATATTATTTGCCGCCAGATTTTGATTTTCAAGGTGCTCTAAAAAATATTGAGCTTAAAATTTCATTAACAGAAAAAGAAAATGAGACTTCGAAACTGTGCAATTACACACTTCCGATAAATCACCCATTCGAAAGTTGGGGCGATTATCAGTCGCAAAAAAATATAATAAATTTACAACAACCAGTAATAGAGCCAATATTTGACACCCGTCAGAAAGAAGCGATATTGCTTAGCTGGATAAATGGAAAAAATGTGGAATATTCTTTCGATATGTATCATCAATATCTGAAAAACAGGTATTCAGAAATTGCAAAACAATTGAATGTCCAGGATTTTGAAAGTTTTTGGTATAGTGCTTTGCACGATGGATTTATTCAGTTGAGTAGCAGCGAAAAAACAATAGCAAAGCCAAAGTTAATTATTTTGAGACAAACTGAAAATCCAATTAATGACAGCGGAATTTCGATTGTATTGAAAAAGAGTCCGTTAATTGGCGACGGCAGATATGCGTCGAATGGATGGTTGCAGGAAATTCCTCATCCGGTTTCGAAAATTGTATGGGATAATTATGCTGCAATATCACCGAACACTGCAAAACGCTATGGCTTGGACTACAAAGATTTCAAAAGTTCAGTAATTAAAATTTCTGTAAGCAAAAAGGAAATAACAATACCAATACTTTTGCAACCGGGCGTTGCAGAAGATACGCTTATCATTGAACTTGGATATGGACGGAAAGAGGCTGGAACAATTGGTTCAGGAGTAGGGATTGATGCAATTCCACTTATGGATAAAACGCTTTCGGTTGTTTTGTCTGGTGCAAAAATCGAGAAAACCGGGAAAAAATATAAGTTGTTTGGGACGCAGGAATTTCACAAGCTCGAAGATGAGTATTTGAAGGATCTTCATCGGAAGCGTCAATTAATTCAGGATGGAACGGTTGCAATGTATTTGAGCAATCCGGATTTCATTCAGAATCAAAGAATAATGAACGAAGAAGAAATAGAAAAGCACAGTGTAAATCCACCGCATAATTATCCTGAAGCCAAATGGGCAATGGCAATTGATCTGAGCCGTTGTGTCGGTTGCTCGAATTGTGTTGCTGCGTGCAATGTCGAAAACAATATTCCTATAGTTGGGAAGGAAGAATGCGGTAACGGTCGAGAAATGCACTGGATGAGAATAGACAGGTATTATAGCGGAACAAACGAAGAGCCAATTGTTAGTTACTTGCCAGTAATGTGTCAGCATTGCGATATGGCACCGTGCGAAAATGTTTGCCCTGTGGTAGCAACAACCCATAGCACAGATGGACTGAACCAAATGACATATAACAGGTGTGTGGGAACCCGCTATTGTGCGAACAATTGCCCGTATAAAGTCAGACGTTTCAATTTCTATGATTTTCGACATCGCTATGCAGATGGCTACTACGAGCAAGACAGTTTAGAATTGCTACATAACCCAGAGGTTACAGTTCGCTCACGCGGAGTGATGGAAAAATGCACATTTTGCGTTCAGCGTATTGCAGAAGCAAGGCAAGATGCAAAATCGAAAGGCAAAAAATTCACCGGTTCGGAGGTTCGCACAGCTTGCCAAGAGGCTTGTCCGGCAAATGCAATAGTATTTGGTAATGTAAATGACCCGAATTCAGAAATATCGAAATTAATGAAAAACAAGCTTGGATATAAGCTAATTGAAGTATTGGGGATAAAGCCCAATGTTACTTACCTTGCTAAATTAAGGAACACAAATTCGGAGGACTTAACGTGAGCACAGAAGTAATAAAAGAGCCTTCGGTTATTGAAGGTAAGCCAACATTTGTAGATATAGATGAACAGATTTTTGCTCCAATTGATAAATCGCCGAATATTAAATACTTCATAGCGTTGGGCATTACTTCTATGATGTTGCTTATAGGTATTATTTGCATTGGAGCAACTTTTTTCTATGGAATAGGGCTTTGGGGAAATAATAATCCAGTCGGATGGGCTTTTGATATAATTAACTTTGTGTTTTGGGTAGGAATAGGGCACGCCGGGACGCTGATTTCGGCAATATTATTTCTTTTCAGACAGAAATGGAGAACCGGCATAGCTCGATTTGCAGAAGGAATGACAATTTTTGCTGTGATGACAGCGGCTCTGTTCCCTCTTATTCACGTTGGGAGACCTTGGCTTGCGGGATATTTATTTCCATATCCAAATCAACATCATCTATGGGTGAATTTCACATCACCATTGTTGTGGGATGTGTTTGCAGTATCGACATATTTTACAGTATCATTTGTATTCTGGTATATTGGTTTAATTCCTGATTTTGCTACACTCCGTGATAGAGCTAAAAGCAGGATAAAGAAGATTGTTTACTCAATATTAAGTTTGGGTTGGCGTTTTTCGAACCGCCATTGGCATAATTACGAGATGATTTATTTAATTCTCGCAGGATTTGCCACACCGCTTGTGCTTTCGGTGCATACGATTGTAAGTTTCGACTTTGCTGTATCGATTATGCCCGGTTGGCATACGACTATTTTCCCACCGTATTTCGTTGCAGGTGCGGTATTTTCGGGATTTGCAATGGTACAAAATGTATTGATAATAATTCGCAAAATCTTCAACTTCGAACATATAATAACGCTTGATACTCTTGAAAAGATGAACAAAATTATGCTCGCAACAGGGACAATGGTCGGATATGCTTATGGAATGGAATTTTTCATAGCGTGGTATAGCGGAAGTCAGTTTGAAAGTTTTGTTTTTGTAAATCGTGCATTTGGCCCATATGCCTGGGCATACTGGATAATGGTATCTTGTAATGTAATATTTCCACAGCTTTTCTGGTTTAAGAAAATACGCAGAAATATAGCAATAATGTTTGTAATTGCGGTATTGGTAAATGTAGGAATGTGGTTTGAACGATTTGTGATAATTGTAACATCGCTTGCACACGACTTTATGCCATCGAGTTGGGCATATTATAAGCCAACACTTGTAGATTTTGGGATATTGATTGGTAGTTTTGGTTTGTTCTTTACTTTACTTTTACTATTTATTAAAGCAATGCCTGTAATTTCGATTGCAGAAGTCAAAGCAGTGCTTGATGGAGCACAACCACACCACACTCATAATGGAGGGCATAATGGAAAATAAGATTATATATGGAGTAACGGGGATTTTTGACACACCCGATGAAATCATCTCTGCTGCAAAACAAGTGAAATCAAGCGGTTTCGAGAGATTTGACGTGCACACGCCTTATCCAATACACGGTATGCCCAAAGCTATGAGGTTAGGTGCATCGCCACTTGGTTATTTTGCACTTGTTTTTGGATTAACTGGTGCATTTGCAGCTTTTGCTCTGATGACTTATCTGATGGGCTACAATTATCCTTTGATAATTAGTGGCAAGCCTTTTATTCCTATACCCGCCTTTATTCCGGTTACTTTCGAAGTTACAGTGCTTCTGGCATCGGTGGGGACAGTGCTTGCAATGTTATTTTTGCTGTTTAAGCTTCCGAATAATAGCCATCCGCTGCACGATACAGACTACATAAAAAAAGTATCTTCTGATAAATTTGGTATTTGCATAGAAGCGAAAGACGATAAATTCAACGAAAATGAAGTAATTGAATTCCTGAAAAAAATTGGTGCTAAAGACGTTGAGGTAATTTATTACGATAATGAAACATTGAATTTCAAAGTAAATATTTTTGAATGGAAGTTCGTAACTTTTCTGGTTGTATCTGCATTGGTGGTTTCTGGAGCTACATACATTGTATTGAATAAACTGATGTTCGCACGTCCATTCAATTGGATGATGGAACAGCATCGCATAGATGCGCAGGTGGAGAGTAAATTTTTTGGCAAGGATAATTTTTCGATGCGAGTTGCACCAGTGGGAACAGTGTCGCGCCACTCAAATCAATTTAAGTTTTCCGGGCAACCTGAGCTTGCCGATGCAAAGCTTGTTAATCCATTAATCCCTACAGAGGTAAATTTACGAAAAGGAATGAAAAAATACGATATTTATTGCAGTCCCTGCCACGGTTACCACGGGCTTGGAGACGCCCGACTAAACGGGCAGTTCCCAAATCCTCCGAGCTTGCATTCCGAGAAAGTGCGTAATTGGGGCGATGGACATATTTTTTACGTTATTACCGAAGGACAAAACTCGATGCCATCATATTCATCACAATTAACTAACGAAGAGAAATGGTCAATAGTTTTGTATGTGCGTGCTTTACAAAGAGCTATGAATGCAAAAGAGGAGGACTTGAAATGACAGCAATAAATTATCAGAAAAAAGAACTACCATCAATAATGTTGAAAGCCGGTGTATTGCTGTTCCTGTTGGGATTAATCATTGCCTTGCTTGGATATGTAATAGACCACGAGAGAGCTGCTTTCAACGGAATAATTCTTCTAATGTTTGTGATGAGCGTTGGGCTCGGGAGTCTTTTCTTAATTGGATTAGAATATTTGGTTGGTGCCGATTGGAGTGTGCCGTTTCGCAGAGTAATGGAGATATTGGCGATAGTGGTTTTTGCAGTTCCGGTGTTTTCTTTGCCGCTATTTGCTAATTTACATACCCTATTTCACTGGACTCATATTGAAGATGTGTTGAAAGACCCAATATTAAAGAACAAGATGCCATACTTGAACGAAATGTTCTTTTCTATTCGTTCCACTGTAGCGTTTGTGCTGATGTTTATTTTCTGGTGGTTGCTTGCCGGGCGATCTTTCGGACAGGATAGCTCTCCGACCGGGAATTATAGAAAGGTAACGATTAGGATTTCGGCACTGTTTATGCCAATTTTTACGATAGTTTTGACTTTTATGGCAGTTGATTGGATGATGAGTTTGGAACCTCACTGGTTTTCGACAATTTTCGGAGTATATTATTTTGCGGGAACTTTTTCGGTAGCACTTGCAGTAGTTACTTTGTTTGCGATATATTTAAACGAGAATAGTTATTTGGGCGAGGGTATCGGAGGCGACCATTATTATAATTTTGGGGCATTGCTATTTGCATTTACTAATTTCTGGGCATATATTGCGTTTAGTCAATTCTTGCTGATTTGGTATGCTAATCTGCCAGAAGAGACATTCTGGTATCTTCACCGATGGGAAGGCAGTTGGGCTGTCGTATCGATAGGAATAATAATAATACATTTTATAGTTCCTTATGCTGTGTTGCTTCCGCAACCAGCCAAAAGCGACCCAAAGAGGTTGAAATTCATTGCCTGGTGGCTTGTGTTTGCTCATTTTTATGATCTATATTGGCTTGTGATGCCAACTTATTCAAGTGGCGGAGCTGTTTTTGGTTGGATGGAAATATATCCAGTGCTGATTTCGTTGGGAACTATCCTGATTCTATTCTACTATTTTGCTAAGAACAAAAATTTATTGCCGATTGGCGACCCAAAGTTGCCCAAAAGTATAAATTTCCATTTGTAATTATCAATGGTGAAGATATGGAAGAGCTAAACAATAAAAAAATTGAGGAAGAAATAAATTTCAAAAACGTATTGAAAACCCCAATTCGCTGGTTTGGAATTATTTATCCGTATTTTTTGTTCCTAATTGTTGTAGGTGGATTATTTTATGTTTCGAATTTAAATAGTATAAACGAGAATAAGATAAAACCAACTATTATTGACAGCACACGGCTGAAATCAGATCTCCCCGTTCGAATGGCTGTAAGAATAGAAGGTGTGAATGTGAAAGAAATTGCTAAACCGACCGCAGAGTTGATTGCCAAAGGGCGGGAGTTGTATCTTGCAAGCTGTGCGTCTTGCCATGGCAACGAGGGAGGCGGAGACGGAATTGCCGGGGCAGGGCTTGCTCCTGCACCAAGGAACTTCCTGAAAAAAGATGGTTGGACCAATGGTATGACGTTGGCTGATATGTTCAAAACTCTTGAAGAAGGAATCGCTGGGACAGGAATGGCTGCATATGAGTATATGCCTGTGGCAGACAGGTTTGCAATTATCCATTTTATTCATTCGCTTATTGGCGATTATCCAGAAAATACACCTGATGAGCTTGAACAACTAAATATAAAGTATAAGTTGGCTGATGGTCGCATTCTTCCGAATCAAATTCCTGTCGAAAAAGCCTTAAAGATAATTGCTGAAGAAAATTTGCCACTTTTGAATAAATCAATTGCTTATGGAAAGGTTATTAGCATTAATCAAAATAAAATTGGAAGCATAACAAAGGCGATTGTCAAAGAAGATGTTGCAGCGTATTATCTTTCAAAATCTGATTTATGGAGGCGAAGTAATAACGATTTCAGGGAATATGTTTCGATTGGACTTCCGACTAATGGGTTTAAGGCTGGATTTTATCTTCTTTCGGAAGAGGAAATGACACAATTACGAACATTTCTTGCTGATGTGATAAAATAAATTGGAGAAATAAATGAAAAAAATCGCACTGCTCTTAGTATTTATAACGCTTATTCAGATTTCTTATTCAGAGAATCCACCAGAAATTGGGATAGTGGAGAAATTAGGCAATCAAATTCCACTTGATTTGGAATTTACAAGTTCCGATGGGACAAAGAAAAAGCTGCGAGATATAATTGATAAACCTACAATTCTCTCGCTTGTTTATTACAATTGTCCGGGAATATGCAGTCCATTACTAACAAATATGAGCGAAGTAATGGATAAAGTAAAGCTGGAACCGGGGAAGCACTTCAAGGCACTCACGATTAGTTTTGACCACCGCGAAGGTGCAGACAAAGCTAAACGTTGGAAAGAAAACTACCTTGCTTCGATGAAACGCCCATTTGGCGAAGAGAATTGGGAATTTATGGTTGGCGATAGCGTATCGATACGGAAGCTCACCGATGCAGTTGGGTTCTATTTCAAGCCAGAAGGCAACGATTATGTTCATCCTGGTTCATTATTTATTCTAACACCGGATGGGAAGGTGTCGCGATACTTATTAGGTATAGAATACAATCCATTTGATTTACAAATGAGCATAAGCGAGGCAGCCAAAGGCAAATCTATGCCCACAGTAACAAAAATTCTTCAATATTGCTTTAGTTACGACCCTGAAGGGAAAAAGTATGTTTTTAATATTACTAAGGTTGCAGGCACAGTTATCTTTCTTGCTGCTGGTATTTTCTTTATAACATTAGTCTTGATGGGAAAATCAAAAAGGAAAAAGAAAAATATGGAGGATATTAACAATGAGCAATAGTGTTTCAACAACGATAAAAAGTTTTTACGAATACGAGGGAAAGCATAGAGGAATATTAGGTTGGATACTATCTACGGACCACAAGCGAATAGGTTTATTATACTTGTGGTCAATGGTTGGATTTTTTCTTGTTGGGGTATTTCTTGGTTTCTTAATGCGATTGGAAATGCTAAGTATGGGACCAACGATAATGGGACCACAAATGTATAATGCAACTTTTACTCTACACGGGATAATAATGATTTTTTTGTTTATTGTTCCAGGAATACCTGCAGCATTTGGAAATTTTTTGTTGCCAATAATGATTGGAGCGGAAGATGTGCAATTCCCTAGATTGAATTTGCTTTCTTGGTGGCTTTATGTAACGGGAGGAATATTTGCAATAGTATCATTATTTTTAAGTGGTGGACCGATAGATACAGGCTGGACGTTTTACGTTCCGTATAGCATTCGAACAACTACTCAGGTAATATTACCTTTGATTGCTGCATTTATTTTAGGTTTTTCATCGATATTGACAGGGATAAATTTTATTACAACAGTGCATAGGATGCGAGCCAAAGGAATGACTTTTTTCAAGCTTCCGTTATTTGTTTGGGCTTTGTATGCAACAGGGTGGATACAAATAATTGGAACACCTGTAATTGGAATAACGATACTGCTTGTGATTATTGAGCGTGTGTTTAGCGTTGGGCTATTCGATCCAGCGTTGGGTGGTGATCCAATTTTGTTTCAGCATTTATTTTGGATATATTCTCATCCTGCGGTATATATAATGATATTGCCGGCAATGGGAGTTGTTTCGGAAATAATTCCGACTTTTGCTCGCAAGCATATATTTGGATATAAGGCGATTGCGTTTTCGTCGTTGGCAATTGCATTTATCGGGACACTTGTTTGGGGGCACCATATGTTCACCAGTGGGATGAGCGATACTGCCCGTTGGGTTTATTCATTCCTGACTTATATTGTTGCATTGCCGAGTGCAGTTAAAGTGTTCAATTGGGTTGCAACGATGTATAAAGGTTCAATACGGATGAGTGCACCATTTGCATTTGTGATGGCATTTATTGTTTTGTTTTCGATTGGTGGGCTAACTGGCTTGATACTTGGTTCGGTTGCAACAAATGTTCATGTTCACGACACATATTTTGTTGTAGCACACTTCCATTTTGTAATGTTTGGCGGAACTGGATTTATCTTTTTTGCAGCACTGCATTATTGGTTCCCCAAAATGTTCGGGAAAATGTATAACGAGAAAATTGCAATGACGGCTGTTGGAATATTGACAGTTGGTTTTTTAATGTTATATTTCACAATGTTTATTCTTGGTTACGAAGGGATGCCGCGCCGGTATTATGATTATCTGCCACAATTTCAGTTTCTGCATATTTTCGCAACAGTAGGCTCGTGGGTCTTGATTTCCGGGCTGTTGCTAATGTTTTGGAATTTGCTATATGCCTTGAAGAAAGGCTCGCCTGCAAAGCCAAATCCTTGGAACGGTATGACACTGGAATGGATGACCTCTTCCCCGCCACCATTTGAGAATTTCAATTATCATCCTGAAATAAAATTTGGTCCTTATGAATATGAACATTATGATGAGGCGGTAAAAGATGAATACAAATAGTCATAATATAGCTCACCACCGTGATGACTTCGGTTCGAAAATGGGAATGTGGTTGTTTCTATTTACAGAACTGATATTATTCGGTGGACTATTCATAATGTATATGGTCTATCGGGTTGAATACTCGGAGCAGTTCCATCTTGCTGCGAAGGAATTGAATTTAGCACTCGGAACGATAAACACGCTGATATTGCTGACAAGCTCGCTCACGATGGTTCTATCGATAGTAGCAATTGGGCGCGGCTCGAAGAAAATTTCTATTATATATTTGATTGCTACTATTCTATTGGCTTTGGGGTTTATGGTAATCAAAGGTTTCGAGTGGGGAGCCAAATTTTCGCACGGGATTTATCCGGGTGGTGCGGAACTTGCAAATTTATCTAACGGCGAGGTGATTTTCTTCGGAATGTATTTTGTGATGACCGGACTACACGCCTTGCACGTTCTGATTGGAGTAGTAATTTTGTCGTTTATGCTTGTTTTTCTTTTGAGAGACAAAATCAACAAGGACAATTATATCAAGCTCGAGGCCGGGGGACTTTACTGGCATTTGGTAGATTTAATCTGGATTTACCTGTTCCCGTTATTTTACTTATTACATTAATGGAGGAAGAATATGGAAGAGAATGTAGTACATCAGGAACACAAGAATACACCGGGCTATGGCTATAATATTTTAATATGGCTTACTTTGATTTCGCTAACCTGCGTATCTGTGGCAGTTGCGGGACTTGATCTGGGAGCATATATTTTGCTGACTGCACTGGTAATTGCAACGATAAAATCAACATTAGTAATTAATATTTTTATGCATATAAAGTTCGACGACCCAATATTCAAGTTGTTCTTTTCGCTAATAATATTTACACTATTTGTGCTTTTTGTATTAACTGCTTTTGATATTTTATATCGATGAGGAAACTATGTTCGAAGGTGCGTCATATTATGCTGATAAAGTAGATACCACGATGCTAATTATCGTTGGTATATCAGTGTTTTTTCTAATCGGGATAGTAGTGGCAATGATTTATTTCGTGGTAAGATATAACCATAAAAGAAATCCGGTTGCTACACAAATCAAAGGGAATAATTTGCTTGAAGCAATATGGATTATTATCCCTCTATTTATAGTAATAGGTATGTTCTGGCTTGGATGGAAGGACTTCAGCAGATTACGTAAAATCACAGACTATGCGATGAAAATCGAAGTTACAGGTAGGATGTGGAAATGGGACTTCAAATATCCAAATGGGAAAACTTCCGATACACTTTATGTGCCAGTTGGAAAGACGATAAAGCTCGAAATGAGGTCAGTTGATGTTAATCATGCTTTTTTTATTCCGGCATTGAGAATGAAAGAAGATGTGATAGCCAGCAGAAATACCTATATGATTATTGAACCGCAGAAATTGGGAGAGTATGATATTGCTTGCGCTGAATATTGCGGGCTAAATCACGCCTATATGTATACAAAACTGATTGTTGTTCCGGAAGACGTTTTCGACGCTTGGCTTTCAGGCGATTCAACTGCTCCGTCGGCTACCACACCAACTCCAACAATTGCAAGATTAGAACCCAAAAACGAGAATGAATATATTAAACTCATCCGTAACAATAAAAATTTCGATTTATTAGTCAAATATGCTTGCGTGAGCTGCCATACAGTTGATGGTTCGAAAAATATTGGACCATCATTTGCAAAACTTGCTTCCGGCAAAACTGACGTAATGCGAGATGGAAAGAAAATGACTATTGATATTGACGCTAAGTATTTACGCACTGCATTGCTCGAACCTGATTACGAAATTGTTGAAGGATACAGCCCATATACTATGCCTACTTTACGTGGCAGAGTGTCTGAAAATGATTTGCAAGCAATCATCGACCTACTTCTTGGGAAAAATTAGGGATGGAAAAAGTTTCGTTTGAAATAAAAGCAAAAGTAGAAGCAGTTGAACGTGGACATTTGCTTGCGGGATTAATTCAGCTTGCAAAGCTAAGGGTTACATTTTTTGTTGCGTTATCCTCGTTTTTTGGATATATTTTCTATGGAGGGTTTTCGTGGCAGTCGTTGCTTGTAGTATCAGGAGTATTTCTGACTGCGGTTTCTTCTTCTGCCATAAATCAATATCAGGAACGTAAATACGACAAGTTGATGGCAAGAACCCGGCAACGTCCGCTACCAGCAAAAAAATTGCGAAAAGAAGAAGCTTTGATATTTATCATTTTTACGGGCATATTGGGAATATTTCTTCTTGGGCTCACTTTTAACGTTTTAGCGGTGGGGCTTGCTGCTTTTTCGATGATATGGTATAATCTCGTTTATACACCGCTGAAACGAAAAACAGCATTTGCTGTATTGCCCGGTGCATTGCTTGGAGCAATACCACCTGTAATCGGTTGGGCAGTAGCTGGTGGCGATTTGTTTTCACCGAAGATAATGTTTATTGCAATACTATTTTTTTTGTTTCAAATTCCTCATTTCTGGTTTCTGTTTTTGATCTACAATGACGACTATAAGCAGGGTGGCTACCCAACTCTGAAAGATGTATTGAAGGTTAATCAAATCGGAAGGATCTCGTTTGTTTGGATAGTATGCCTTGCAATAGTAGCGGTAGCAGAGCCTTTTTTCTTTGTAAATAATCCTTTGTTTTTAGCTGTAATTTTTGGAATGTCTGTAATATTAATCTGGAAAAACAAGTTTTTGCTGAATCTCGAAGAAACAAATGAAAATATTAGTTATAGAATTGCTTTTCAAACACTTAATATATACGTTCTATTGGTAGTAGTTATCCTCACACTTGAAAAAATTATTAGTAATAAATAAATGGTTCGATTATGGAATTGCTTTACAAACTTGTTATACCGCAGTCGGAAACAAATCTACTGTTGCTAAATCTGCTACAAATGATTTCGCTTTCGTCGCTGATGATTTATTCGGGTATATTGTTGGGAAGCATATCGCTATCGATATGGTTTTACAAAAAATCGATAAAGGAAAATTCTCTGAAATATGCAGAAATTGCAAAAGCATTAGCAGATTTGATAGCAAGCGGGAAAATGTTTGCTTTCGGGCTGGGAATAGTGCCATTTTTGGCAATAATTATGGTTTATATCCAATTGCTGAATTTATCGGGGGCGTATGTGCCCAAATTTTTGATATTGGCATTTGTTCTCTGGCTGATTGCTATTGCACTTATATTTATCTATCACCATTCAACTGAACTAAATTATTATTTAGAGTACTTCAAAACAAAAATTAGTTCGGAAAGAAAAGATGATGATTTTTTGTTGTTTCAAGAAAAGGCAGAACGCTATAGGACAAGAACCGGATTTTGGGGTATATTGCTACTTGCAGTTTCTCTTTATATTTTCATTGCTGCTCTTAATTTGGCGGTAGAGAACTGGAGGTGGGGGTCGGTTCATAATACATTTGAGCTGATATTAAGTTTTTCTGCTTTTTTCAAATATATGAGTTTTATTACTTCTGCATTTGCAATTACAGGAATTGCATTTCTATATAAGAAATATAAATGGATGGAAGAACCACCTTTTGCAGATGCAGAATTGAATGATTACGCAAAGCGTTTTAATTTATCGGTTGCACTTATTGCCACAATGTGTATGCCTTTGTTTTATATTTTGAATTTGATAATTACACCGAAAACAGCAATAAATGACTTTCTGTTTGGATTTGCTTTGTTAGGGCTTGTGTTGCTGTTTATTTTGCTTCATTTTCTCTACGAGATGGTGCGAAAGAACAAGTTTATATACATTTCCGTAGCATTTTATTTGCTGATTGCAGTAATAGGTATTTCGCAGGTAAAAGAGCAACTTGTCTTTAAGTATGCTAATGCTGAACAAACTGCACGTCTTTCGAAAAATTATGATGTATTTTATCAGGATTTGCTTGCTAAAGCTGGACGTGGCGGAGCTGAAATAAACGGAGAAGAAATCTACAAGGGAAAATGCGTTGCTTGCCACGACTTCGAACGTAAAGTAGTCGGTCCACCTCACAAATTAGTTCTTCCGAAATATATTAATAATCCCGAGGCTCTTGCTAAATTTATTCTAAACCCTGTAAAGGTTGATCCTGCTTATCCGCCGATGCCTGCGCAGGGATTGCGTCCGAAGGAAGCAGAAGCAGTCGCCAAATATATGATTGAACATTATGGACCAAAAATTAAGTAGCAAAAAAGATAGAAAATACTAAGGGCGTATTTTTGAAATACGCCCTTTTTTAGTTTTTATGAATAAAATTAAATTATTTTGCAAAAAGATAAAGGAGAAAAATCAACGCTTTTTCCATTTCATCCAGACAGTTTTATTGAGGTCTGTAACTTCGGCGCCCATATCCCATTTGCCTACATCTAAACGGTCGAGCCAATCAAGAAACTTTGTAACGTTTTCCCCACGGAAGATAGCACCGTGCTGCGGACAAATCATTTTAGGGTTAATCAGACGGGCGCGTCTTACCCAATTTTTAAGAGCGTTGGTGGAAGGCATCCAACGGAGGTGGAATTTTTCCATAAGCTTAGTATGACGGTCGAAATCATCGACATACATTGGATAATCTGGCGGGATTAGTGCAGCACCAATATCACCAGAAAAAAGGATTTCAGATTTAGGATCATATACTGAGAAATTACCAGACGAATGGCAATAGTGAGCCGGAACTAAATATACATTGGAACGAGAATTTCCAATCGGAACTTCCATACCTTCATCAGGAACGCCAATCAGAGAAAGCTTAGTTCCCATACCGAAATGAGCAATAAAACCAGTCCAAATCCACGAGCAATAGACTTTCACATTTGGACACAGATCAGTCCACATAGCAAGCGAAGAGGAAATATCCGGATCCTGGTGAGATGAAATAATACAAGCAATATTGTCAGTTGAAATATGACGTGTAATTTCGGTAAGCACCTGAGGAAAGATTTCAATCCCACCTGGGTCGAGCAGGCACGCCTGCCCATCGGAAACAATGATATATTCGTTAGTATCAATAACTTCTTCGGATTTTTCAGGGTCTCGTCCTAAAACAATCCATTTGTGGTTTTCACCATCAAAAATAACTTCACTTTTCATAGAACACCTTTATTTTGATTTCAACTTAATTAACGTAGTAATAACACTATCGCCATACGACAAATCTTCCGAAATTTTCATCAATTGTTCATCGAGAATTTTAACAATATTTTTGATATTTTCCACAAGCCCGGAGAAGCTTTTCTGGTCGGAAGAAAGATAGGACGATTCAATTAAGATATTCGAGCCCATATAATTGGCAATAAAGCCATTACGTTTGATTGAATCTAATTTTTTTGAAGCTTTATTCATAAGAATATGAGCATCATAAAGCAAATCGTTTATCAATTCGATAACCTTTTGGTTTCTTGAAGCAAAACGTATAATGTTTTCTCTATCGTTTTGAGTAACATTTTTGAAAGCGGGATGGCTTGGAAGTTTGGCAAGCACTTTTGGGTCAAGCAGATTAAAATCTTCGGCATTATAGGCAGTTTTTGAATATTTCAGCACACGGGCAATTAAGTTTCGCAACGCTTCTGAATAATTCAAATAGCGACGAACAGCGATAGAGCAGACAGTAAGCTGGCGAGCGAATTGAGCAGATACCTGCTCCAATTCTTCGAGTTCAGGTGCAATCTGAACGGGCAAATCGGAGAGAAACCCCGAGAGAGTGATAAGAGATTGTCCTTGATTCGTCCCGATTTTAGCAGCCTGAACAATTCCGTTAATAGCCAGCAGCTTCAAGTCCAAACTAATATTTTTTAACGAACGAGTTCCGTTAAGCACATCCACACCAATGGCGAAAACTTTTGAAATCTCGTTCATATAGTTATTCGTAATCATACTCATATAAAAGCTTCCGATAGTGGATCTTAAGCAATACTTATATTCGGTAAAATACGAATAAACTTAAATATAATTATTAAAAAATTTTACTTGATTAGTTTAGTACTCTCTGCCTGAAGAACTTCATAATCAAGAGATTTAGAATAAACATAAGCTACAATATGAATATTCGATGGTTTCCAGTCCTTCGATTGTGGAATAACGAAGGAATGATTGAAATTAAATTTATTGCCAGAAGTAATTTCGTTTGATGAAATACGCTCGCCCCAAGCAGAATTTATACTACCACGCAAGATGTGATTATGAACATAATCTAAAATATTTTGATTTTCGCCAAGACGGTAATCTTTCTGGTATTGGATTATGCTATCTTCGACAATCAGCAAAACCAAATAATCCTGCGACGATGAATTTTTTAGATAATGCAAGTTGGTAGAAACATCTATTTTTCTGGTAGTTTGATTATAAGAAACGTTCAATTTGATAGAAAGCGACGGTTGATTTTGAAGTTCAGCAGAAACAAGCGAAGCCCACTTTGTATGGCGAGTAATATAAGAATTACTGAATTTTTTTCGGTTAATCATACCATTGGGAAGTCCGGCTTTGCTATTGCCGAAAAATTCGTCGTAGGCATTGCCTTCGGGAGTGCGAAAATCATAAGGATGCTCAGGATATGGTTCAGCAAAAGAGCCGGCGTGAACAGCAACCGGAATGAAAAGCTCGCCATAAGTTTTTTCAAGTTGTTTTATAACATCGTGAGCAGCCGGACAATTGCCGCAAGTGTAGCCTGTAAAATCTTCGAGGAGCACTTTCCGGACTACATTATTCGATGAAGTATCAATATTTGGAATTTCATTAACATCGCCAGTAATCTGGTCGCAAGAAACAGCGAAAATCAACAAAAAAGCGAACACCAGAATATTTATTGTTTTCATAGCAATCTCCTTAAAAAGATGAACTAATCGAAAGATAAAAGCCATTAGAAGCCGGAACTCTGCGGCAAACGCCACCAACACAGATAATACCTTGATTTTGTTTTCCGTAAGAGAGCTGAATTCTGTTTGAACCGACGACATAAGTGAAAGAAGCCGAATAGTAGTGTATTTTCAAGTCGTCGAATTCATTTCCATAGTTGTAATCGTCGCTGATTGAAAAATAAAACGAAGGGGAAACCGAGTATTCGAGCAGAGCAGAAATCCAGTTGCCATAACGAGTATCACCAACGTGAGCAGAAGAATCTTGCTTTGCCCAAAGATGTTGCAATTCGAAACGAATCGCGTTTTTGTCGTCAATTTTATAAGTGCCGTCCATAATCAAGAAGTTTCCTTTGATTTGTCCATATTTTGGAGCACCTTCGTTTTCTAAGATGTCTTTGTCGTAAATCATATTAATGTAGGACAGGCTACCTTTGAATTTGGAAGAGAATTTTTTAGAAATGTTAATAGTAAAATCCTGATAGAATAATCTATCGCCAATTGCAAATAAATCTGAATTGTATTTATATTGACTTGTGTGAGTTGTATCGATTGATTGGATGCGGGAGAAATTAATGTTTAAATTTGTTCCATATTTGCCACCCAAAGCCGATAAAGCAGGCAAAACATAATTAATTTCAGCCTGGATGCCAGCTTCGCCATTTAATTTAGTTGCAAAAGGAAACATATTGGGAAGCTTATAAGGACTTTGTTTGTTGATTGGAGGAATATAGCTCAGAGTAAGATTATTGCCGGCAGCCGACCTATCGGAACGGAAATCCATATTATCAAGTTTATGAGCAGAGAGAGCAAAGCTAAATCCTTTGGTAAAATAGGAACCATTAAGCGATAAGCCATAGCCATTATTATAAGAGTTGTTATTTGTAGTATTCGGGTCATTGTATTTGTAACCAAATTCAGCATCAAACAGAAAACTACTGCCTGAAAGCCCCAATCTTGTGGAATAAGCGAGCACATTTTCCGGCATACGCAGAAACGGGTCGTCATCTTTCTGATAGCGACTAACAATACTTCCACCAAGTTTAATATCGAAAGGAAGTTCTAATTTCGCGAACTCATTAAGGGCAAGATTGAAATCGCCACCTCGCACAATACCATCACTTTTGCCCCAGAAAATTCGCTGTTTACCAATTAGCCCGGTAATTTCCAAGCCATCGGACGGACGCAGCTTTACCCGAAAACCTTCGACAGCATTGTCTATGCCCAATGCACGTTCTTCGTAAGCACGGAAAATCATACCGCTGCCGAATTGCTCGTAGAAATCCCCAACAGTAGCAGAAAGGAAGTCGTTGCTCCACGAAGCATAACGATAAGAGACACCATAACCCTTATATTGTGGGTCGTATCCCAGTATTGGATTGAGATAAGCTTCGTAACGCAAACCAGCGTTAAAATTATCAAGAGTGTAGTTTAGGTTGAGAAAACCATTAGAAAGGATTTTCTCTTTGACATCGGGCGCACCGATAACGCTATCTTTTTTATAAGTTTGGGCTTCGAGTTGGAAATTTCCACTGATTTTACCAATATTTTGAGATAATACGACATAAGGCACAAAAATAAGCAGGTAGATAAGCCTTTTCATAACATTTCAACGATTAATTAAACAAACCACGATTAATAGAACAAATTATCTGACAGCTTCCCATTCTTTGGTAATAGACTTATTGAAAAGCATAACAGTTACAGCATTAAGTCCCCAATAGAGCAAAGTTTTGAAATAGCCATATTTTCTGAAACGGCGGGTAGATTCGAGCACAACAATATTGCGGCAGAATTTCACCTTAGCTATTTTATTAATGCGGCGATACAAATCGAAATCTTCGCCGGCAACTATTTCACTATTGTAGCCACCCACCTGCTCGAAAACGTTTCGCCGAACAATCTGGCACTCCCCACGCCCCATACCAAGCCCAATAAAATTGAGAAAGGCAACATATTGATTATGAAGAAAGTAGAAAACTTTATCCTTGAAACGGATTTCGGAAGGGAAGCCACTCACATAGCAAGCAATAGCACCGCAATTGCCGGATTTATCATTTGCCCATTTCAAAATTTCAGAGAAGAATTTATCTAAATCGGCAGGATAAGAATCGGCATTAAGAAAAATCAGGACATCGCCGGAAGCAATCGAAGCCCCATTATTTCTACCGGCGGCAATAGTCTGACGTTTGGAACTATCGTGAAGAATTATTTTATCGGAGTATTTTTTTGCAATCTCGACTGTTTTATCGGTGGAACCACCATCGGAAACAATAAGTTCAAAATTATATTTTTTGCGTATTTCAGGCGTAAATCTCTTTAACTGTTCTTCGATTAGCTTTTCTTCTTGAAAAGTAGGGATAATCAAGCTAAGCTTCACATCAACCTGTTTATTTGCTGAACTTTTATGATTTGGTTCAGCTTTTAGAGCTATTTTATCGTGTTGCTCGTATGATAACCTGTAATGCAACTTTTACCTGTTAAATTATATATAAATTATAAAATTAACTATTTTTTCGTTCTTATTCAACTTAATAATAAATTCGGGGGATACAATTGAGAAAAAACAGATTTATTTGTAATGCATAATATACATATAATGAAACGATACGATACATTGTTTATCAACTGTCTGAATACAAAAGGGACAGTCTTTTCTTTTGGACATAAAAAATCAAGAAAAAATAATTTGGGAAAATTTTGAAAAAATTGTATTTTTGTTTTCTATTGAAAATGAAATAACTTATTTGGAGATAAAAAATGGCAAGAAGATGTGAGCTTACAGGCGTTGGTCCGATGACTGGCAACAATGTATCGCACGCTAACAACAAAACACGCAGACGTTTCCTACCGAACTTGCAAAAGAAGAGAATCTGGTTGCCTGAGGAAAAACGTTGGATAACAATCAAAGCTACTGCTCGAGCATTAAAAACTTTGGATAAGAAAGGCTACGCAGCAATGATTAAAGAATTAGCAAAGTAATTTAGCTTAAGACAGTGTATTTAATATGAGCGAAAACGCGGGGGTTTTCGCTTTTTTTTTAGGAGAATTTTATGTATTGGGGCGAAATAGCGGCATTAACAGCAGCTTTTTTATGGGCAGCAGGTTCGTTTTTATTCACATCGGCAGTCAAGCGAATTGGCAGTATTCAACTCAATATAGACAGGATGACACTTGCAGCAGTATTCATAGCAATTACTATGCTGGCAGCAGGGATTTCTTTCAATTGCACGAAAAACCAATTGTTATACTTAGTCGGAAGTGGAATAGTAGGCTTGATTATCGGCGACACCGCATTATTCAGAGCATTTCGTGAGATGGGACCGCGAATAAGCTTGCTCATTTATTCTTTTAATCCGGCATTTGCAGCGATATTAGCATTTATTTTGTTTGGGGAAAAGCTTCCATTTATTAGCATTATTGGAATTTTTCTAACGCTTTTGGGAATAATACTTGTTGTTACAGAAAAGCCACGAAACGACAACCCAATGAATTTTAAAGTAACATTGCCGGGGGTGCTTTTTGCATTTATTTCGGCGTTAGGTCAAGCGGGAGGGCTAATCTTTGCAAAATACGCTTTCAATGATAGCTACATACATAGTTTTACAGCGACTTTTTACAGAATATCTACTTCAGTCCTGTTGTTTCTCCCTCTGGGGGTTTTGCTGAAAAGATATGTAAACCCTTTCAAATTATACAGCAGAGACAAAAAATCTTTCAAGCAAATATCAATTGCTTCGATAATCGGACCATATCTTGGAATAACGCTTAGCTTTTTCGCAATTTCACACACAAAGCTTGGAATTGCCTCGACATTGCTTGCTACGGTTCCGGTAATGATACTTCCAATGACAAGAATTGTGTATAAAGAAAAATTAACTTTAATTTCAGTTACGGGTGCAATTGTTGCATTTATTGGAATAGCGCTACTATTCGCATAAAAGCAACAAAGTTATTAATTTTCAAACTGTAAAGAGCACATTTGTAGTTAAAGATTACAGCTTCATTATTTTAACAACATTTTCCGGAAGTGATGTTTTTTCGGAAGTTCCGGTAACAAAAATAATTTTCTCACCCTTTTCGAAAATGTTATTATCAACAAGAAAATTGCAGATTGTATTAACTATATCGTCGGAATTATTGAGTTCCTCGAGCCAAAAAGAACGCACACCCCAGATGAGAGCGAGTTTTCGTTGAGTTTCTTTAAGTTCGGTGAAGGCAATAATTTCCTGACGAGGTCTGTATTTAGCGATATTAATTGCGGTGAACCCGCTGGTAGTCATAGCAATAATAGCGGAAGCATTCACTTGAGAAGAAACCTCGCAGGAGGCTTTTGAAAGTGCGTCGGAAAAATTATGGCGTTCGTCGCTCGGAACAATGCGTGGTTCGAGCATACGATGGAAATTTTTCTCGGTGGTTAGAATAATTCTATCCATATAATTAACGGCTTCGCACGGATAGCTTCCGGTGCTGGTTTCGCCACTAAGCATAACGCAATCAGTTCCGTCGATAACGGCGTTAGCTACATCGCTTGCTTCGGCACGGGTTGGGCGGGGATTTGTAATCATCGATTCAAGCATCTGGGTAGCAACGATTACGGGTTTGCCGTAGTAATTACATTTTTTAATAATGTTTTTTTGGAGAACTGGAACTTCTTCAGCAGGAGTTTCGAGCCCGAGATCGCCGCGGGCAACCATTATTCCGTCTGATTCTTCAATAATTTCATCAATACGTTCGCAGGCTTCGTATCGTTCAATTTTCGAGATTATTCCAACCTTTTTTTTGAAGATTTTCATTGCAGTTTTGAGTTCGATTACATCTTTTGCTGAACGGACAAAGGACAAAGCAACGTAATCAACACCTAACTCTAATCCAAATTTCAAGTCTTCTATATCTTTTTCGGAAAGCGAAGGAGCAAAAGATTTTACACCTGGAGCAATAATTCCTTTGTTGTTCTTTAAATTTCCGCCTTTAATAACTTCGGTAATTATATCGTTGCCAACCACCTGTTTAACTTTCAGAATCAGATAACCATCATCGAGCAGAAGAGTATTGCCAGCCGAAACTTCTTTAACAAGGTCTTTGTAGGTAGTGGAAACGCGGTTTTCGTCGCCCTCTTCGAGGTCGTCGGCAGTAATAATAAATTCGCTGCCGGGAGAAAGAAAAACAATTCCATTTCGCACATTTCGGGTGCGAATTTTGGGACCTTGCAAATCCTGAATGATAGCAATAGGTTTGCCGGTAATTTCTTCGGCACGTCTGATATTGGCGAAAATTTCCTGATGTTGCTGGTGGGTGCCGTGAGAAAAATTAAGCCGGGCAATATCCATTCCGTTGTGGACAAGTTCGACAAGTTTTTCAACATCTGCGGTTGCCGGACCGATAGTGCAAATGATTTTGGTTCTTCTTCTCATTTGGTTCTCTATTTAATTCTACCAATAAAAACGGGATTTTCGGCTTTGAGAGATTCCATAATGCTATAAGCATTTTGCTCGGATGTAATCAAAATTATGCCGATACCTAAATTGAATACTTGTCGCATCTCTTCTTCGGGAACGTTTCCAACTTTTTGAATCAATTGAAAAATAGGTGGACGTTGCCAGCTATCCCAGAAAATTTCTAATTCGAGAGGCTTACGAACAACACGGGAAGTATTTCCAACAATACCACCGCCGGTAATATGAGAGATACCGCTTACAAGCCCTTTTTCAGCCAAAGGATGAACAACGTGCAAATACGAGCGATGGATTTTCAGAAGCTCTTCGCCTAATGAACAGCCTAATTCTTCGATATAATCATCAACTTTATATTTAGCAAAAAGGACTTTGCGGGCAAGAGAATAACCATTCGTATGAAGTCCGTTTGATGGTAAACCAATCAGAACATCACCCGATTGCACAGAACTACCATTTACAATTTTAGATTTATCGACAACGCCAACAATTGTTCCGCTTACGTCATACTCGCCGTCAGCGTAAATTGAAGGCATTTCGGCAGTTTCGCCACCAATTAGTGCAGTAGAATTTTCACGGCAAGCTTTGACAAACCCTGAGATTACCTGTTCGGCAACAGAGGGTTCGAGCCGACCGGTAGCAAAATAATCAAGGAAGAACAAAGGTTTAGCACCGCAGGCAAGAATATCATTAACGCAGTGATTCACAAGGCATTGCCCGACAGTGTCGTGCTTGTTGGCAGCGAAAGCAACTTTTAGCTTTGTTCCGACCCCGTCAGTGCTTGCAACAAGCACCGGCTCGGAATAGCCATCAAATTTTGCTTCGTAAAGCCCGCCGAAAAGTCCAATTTCAGAAAGAACTTTTTCGTTGAAGGTAGTTTTTACAAGAGGTTTTATTCTACTGACTAATTCTTCGCCTGCTTCTATGTTTACTCCTGAGGCTTTGTAAGTTTCGTTCATTTTTTCTCCCAAATCAAAAAAACAAAATTACGATTAAATACAATAAGTTAAAAACAAGAGTTGAACGTTTTTTGATAATTAACAATAATTCATTATTAATTAATATAGTTTGTATGAAAATAAACGGAACTGAATATTGTTCGCTTTGGGAAGAAAACAGTAAAGCTCTATCGATAAGTGCAATAGACCAACGATTATTGCCGTTCAGGTTGGAAATTGCCAAAATTGCAAGTTACAAAGAAATGGTAATGGCAATAAAAGAAATGACAATACGAGGTGCCCCACTGATTGGAATAGGCGGCGCGTACGCAATTATGCTCGCATTGCAAGAGATTGTTCAAAATAAGCAACCTTTTGAAAAGATTAATGAAATTATTTCAGAGATTCGCTCGGCACGTCCAACAGCAGTAAATTTGATGTGGGCAGTTGATAGAGTTGCTTCAAAAATTGATTTTTCGCTTTCGGTTGAGGAAAACTATGAACGCTCACTACAAATAGCCCGGCAAATTTATTCTGAAGAAGTGAGAGCCTGCAAGCAGATTGCAAAATCTGGCTTCGACTTGATAGAAAATTTATATTCGAAATATCAACGACCGCTAAATATTCTAACGCATTGTAATGCAGGCTGGCTTGCAACAGTTGATTGGGGAACAGCACTTGCTCCGATTTATTACGCACACCGGAAAGAAATACCGCTTCACGTGTGGGTAGATGAGACGCGCCCACGCAATCAAGGAGCGAAACTTACTTCGTTTGAGTTGCTAGGCGAAAATATTGCTCACACAATTATTGCGGACAACACAGGTGGCTTGCTTATGCAAACGGGCAAGGTGGACGCTGTAATTGTTGGTGCAGATAGAGTTACAAGCAAAGGCGACGTTTGCAACAAGGTGGGAACTTATTTAAAAGCTTTAGCTGCAAAAGAGCATAATATCCCGTTCTGGGTAGCTTTCCCGACAAGCACAATAGATTGGGAAATAAGTGATTATAGAGAAATACCAATAGAAGAACGCCCGAGCGAAGAGATTGACTATATAGAAGGAGAATATCTGGACAAAATCTGTAAAGTGAGAATTACACCGACTGGCTCGAAATCTCTGAACTATGCATTTGATATAACTCCGAACCAATTTGTTTCGAAGTATATTACTGAACTTGGCGTGTTTGATAGCATTCAAAGTTTAAAAGACGAGAGCTTCACATAAAAAATGGCGGGATGTTTCCCGCCATTTATAAAATCAAGAAAAGCAGATTTACTTTATTAATTTTTATTTTGCTTTGGGTCGACAGCACTTCCCCATCCATTTATATCAATAGTTTTGGATTCTTCGTTGTCTGTTGTAATGGACACACGAATTGAATTAACACCGATTTGCGTTGGGGTGAATTTTACTTCCAGAGGAGTTTCAGATTTTGGTTTAAGCACATCATTAGCTTTAAGGTTGATTTTAAGAGATTCAGGGTTAGTCTTTATATCCAAAATTTTGATTGGAGCATCAGTATTATTTTTTAGCATAACTTTGGAGCTTGCTTCCTGCAAATAGTAGAGTTCGTTGAAAGGAATATATTGAGGCACAACAACAATCGGACGGAACACATTTGCTTTGATATAGTAGTAGAAAGATTTTTTCTCGGGGTCGGTGGATTCAATCATAATGCTTTTGACAACGTTATCGGAATAACCGGTAATATTCAAAGTAATGTCTAAATTAGCAGAATCGCCGGGAGGAAGAATCTTTTTGTCGAGCGGAGCAGTAGTGCAACCGCATCCCGGTTTCACATTAATAATGTGGAGTTCCTCGTTGCCTCTGTTGTAAATTTTGACAGTTGCTTTCAGAGGGTTATCGGTTGATTTGACCTTGCCCCAATTATATTCATTTGGTGGGAAAATTTCAAGTTTTGGCTGGGAGTAAGCAACAACACTCAAACCGATAAAAACTAAGAACAAACCTAATAATCTTTTCATAACAAACCTTTAAACATTATTGATGAAACTAACAAACAAACTTAATAAAAAAAATAATATTATCAAATTATGGTTGATTTTTCAGCAACATAAAAGTATCCCTGATTGCGTAAGCAGAGCCGACAACGCCGATACCACCTTCGACACTACCAAGCAACGGATTGACCGAATTGACACCAACGTTTTGCAAATACCAGCGAACTAAGTTCCAGTCTGCTGCCATAATAGTTACTTCGTGTTTACCAAACCATTTGAAACCTGACCACACAACACGGGTTTTTGTTGATGGAATTAATCCAGAAGCAGATTGTTCTTTATATCTATTTTCATTAATAAATGGATTATACACTCTTCTATTTTTTTCATTAGTAGGGGGCTCGAGATATTTACCATATTCAAGAGTATCCAGACAAGTAATTGAAATAATATAATAATCGAAACCGGGTGCTTGTGTCCACGAAATCGAGTCGCTTTGAGGCAAATTAATAGTATCTTTTGGATATTGTATAGTTTTGTTGACGCGCGTTTGCCAATAAATTTCAGAAGGAGTAGTAGTTTTGCCGCTTAGAATTTTTCCGTCGGGCAGTTTTACTTCAATTGAGTATTCAGTATTTGGTTTCACTTTATAATTAGCGTCCGGGTAGTAATAGCCGGGTTTTAAAGTATCATAGTTGAACAGAAGAGGGAACACTTGTCCATCGCCTTTGACCAAGACTTCTGCATTTTTGATAAAAGCTTGATAATGATTATATTTAGCAGAAATTGGCTGAGTTTTCAATACAGCAATATTTTGGATTGGCTCGCCGACGAGCAAAACTGCTTCCAGAACAACATCGGGTTTGTAATCGGTTGGGACATCATCACCGCAAGCAGCAAGAAACACCAACGAAATCAATATATATTTGAGTTGTTTCATTTATCCTCCTAAAATTTAATTTCATAAGAAATAGTTGGTAAAATCGGGATTAATCGCACATCTTCAACTTTTGTTTCTTCATCCTGAAGATTATAGTATCTGAACCATATATCGCGGCGGTTATAAACATTGTAAATATCAAAAATTAGCTTGGAATCGAGACCATAGGTTTTGAATGAATATGTAGCATTGAGATTGAGCTGATGAGAAGGAGGAAGACGCAACCCATATCTTTGAGAAGGAACAATTTTGCCACGACCATAGGTTTGATTCGGGAAGAAAGATTGAAATCGCGAAGTCGCACCAGTGTAGGATTGCCCGGATTGGAAAGTAAATGTGGCTCCGATATCCCATCTTTCAGATAAATTATATTGCATAACAACTTTAAAATCGTGCAAACGGTCGTATTTTGGTCTGAATTCACGTCCATAATTAATACTATCGAATTTAGCCCGGATATAACCGAGAGCATACCCAGCCCAACCGGTAAGACGTCCAACCCGTTTTTGCAAGAAAACTTCGAAACCATAAGAATATGCGTTCCCAATGTAGAAGACATCGCGGACGTTCGAACCCTGAAGAGCATTTTGGTTTAGTTCGCTCACATTTCTGTATTTTTTATAGTATATGTCGAAATTCAAATCAAAGTTCTGGAAAGGTTTTGTTTCGACGCTAAAAATATAATGGATAGCACGGCTTGCAGGAACAGTGGAATCAGTTGGCAACCAGGTATCGAAGAATGAGAAGTCAGGTTGAGTGGCAAGACGTAAATTCTGGCTAAACACTCCCCAAGCAGCCTTCAAAGAAATATTATCAGTTAAAGTGTATCTCAAAGCCAAGCGTGGGTCAATCAAAATTATATCTCTCATTTCCCAATAGTTTGCCCGCAATCCAGCCTGAATAGCAAATAATTCTATCGGTGAATAACTCATCTGAGCGTAAGCTGAATAGTTGTAGTCCTTTACTTTCAAGTTTGTAGTTCCGGCTGACGAACCAACCTGAGTGCTATCAGTTTCACCGGTGAAATTTTGGAGGAACTGAAAATTGTAGTTGTTAACTTCCAAGCCGAAATTGTGAGTAATCTTTTCATTAGTAAACCATTCGAAATTTAATTTTGCAGAATAATCAGTGATTGAATTTTCAATCAGAAATTGATAACCGGTTTGGTCGCCGGTGAAATTATTAAAATAATGGCTTGCACTAAGATTTAAGTTAGCAAAAAGAGAGTTGGAGAAAATATGTGTCCAGTTCATAGAAGCAAGTCTATTTCCAATGGATAAATCCATACTAATTCCGAAAGTGCTCACATCAAGATTATCTTTGCTCATAAATCCACTTAAAGAAAATTTATCGTTATCTCCAATATCTTGGGTGATTTTAGCATTCACATCATAGAAATTGAAGTCCGGGATAGGTTGCTCGGGATTATTGTCGATGAGGCTTTTGACGAGTTCGAAGTAAGTGCGGCGTCCACCAATAAACCACGAGCCGTGCCCGATAGGTCCTTCCAGTGTGGCACGCGAAGAGATAGCACCAATAGATGCCAATCCTTGAGTTTGACTTCTATCGCCATCTTTCTGAGTGATGTTCAGCACAGCCGAAAGTCGCCCACCATACTGAGGCTCGAAGCCACCTTTTATGAGTTCGACATCTTTGATAGCGTCTGTGTTGAAAGTAGAGATAAATCCGAACAAATGCGTTGGATTATAAACTGTGGAACCATCTAAAAGAACTAAATTCTGGTCGGGCGAACCACCACGGACATATAATCCGCTGGAAATCTGGGAAGAGGTAAGCACACCGGGTAAATATTGTAAAGAACGGAAAACGTCTGACTCGCCACCGATACGAATTTCCTTGATTGTTTCCACAGGGACATTAACTTTGCTAATCATAACTTGCCTTTGCTCAACTTCTCGCTCTGCTTCGACAAGAACATCTTCCTTCCTTACAGCGGTTTGCTTCAATGAAATATCGAGGCGAAGCTCTTCGTTGGCTTTCAGATTTATTTTTCGCTCGAAACGCTCGTAACCCAAAAATGAGACTACAAGAGTGTAGCTACCCGGAGGAATACTCGAAATGCTGTAGAAACCGTTTTTGTTTGTTCTTGTTCCGAATTTTGTATCCTTGAGCATAACGGTAGATGAAATGAGCGTTTCCTTGCTTTTATCATCACGAACAAATCCAGCAATTGATGCAGTATTGGGCGCATTTAAATTTGCACTGAGATTAAAGAAAACGACCACGCTTAACAGACAGATTGAAATAATAAGTCTCATAGTTCCTTTAAGTTATTGAATAATTACAGAACTAAAAACGTAAAAAGTTATTAATAGTTTCAAAAAAAATTAAAGTTTACAATAATTAACGTGATTATCAGTGTATTATTAATTTATTATTAACAAATTCAGATATGGATATTAAGTAGATAATTACCGGAGAGTGTATGAAAAAAAATCTGTTGATGTTGTTTTTGCTACTTTCAGCTACAAAATTATTTGCTATTGAGCCATTACTGTTTAAGCCACTTGTAGGGAAC
>JAOAGZ010000018.1 GCA_026415495.1 Eximiradius proteiniborus
ACACTTTACTGATGATATGGGTGAGTTTGCCGGTCGTGCTGTAAAAACCCTTGTATACGACGGTCATACCGAAGAAGGTGCAGATAAAGATATTATTGTTGCTCTCAAATATGCAGGTAAAATTTACCGTGCTACTAACGATTATCTACACAGCTATCCTCATTGCTGGCGTACTGGCAATCCAATTATTTATTATGCTCGCGAAAGCTGGTTTATTAAGTCTCCTCAATACAAAGATAGAATGATTGAACTAAACAAACAAATAAACTGGCAGCCGAAAGAAATTGGGGAAGGGCGTTTCGGCAATTGGCTCGAAGAAGTTAAAGACTGGAACTTGTCTCGCGACCGTTACTGGGGCACTCCGCTTCCATTGTGGGTGAATGAAAACAATAAAGATGATGTCTTTGCTATCGGTTCAATTGCTGAACTTTTAGAAGGTTACTACGAGAATGAAGACGGTAGTCTTACCCCGTTAAAAGAAACTAACCTTGAAATTGATTTGCACAGACCATTTGTAGATAAAGTTGTTTTTGTCCGCAACGGTAATAAATATCGCCGTGTTCATGAAGTTATTGACGTATGGTTCGATAGTGGTGCTATGCCATTTGCTCAGTTCCATTATCCTTTCGAAAATCAGGAGCTTTTCCGTAGCCAGTTCCCTGCAGATTTTATCGCCGAAGGTATCGACCAAACTCGTGGGTGGTTCTATACTCTTCACAATATTGCTACTGCTTTATTCAATAGCCCTGCTTTCAAAAATATCATTGTTAATGAGCTTATCCTTGACAAACACGGCATTAAAATGTCCAAGTCCAAAGGAAATGTTATCGACCCGTTCGATATTATGGATAGGCTCGGTGGTGACGCTGTCCGTTGGTACTTATTTGTTAATAACCCACCTTGGAAAGCAACTCTTTTCAACGAAGAAGATATTGTCAAAACTGTTATTTCCGACTTTTTCCGTTCGCTCACAAATACTTATGCATTCTTTGCTCTTTATGCTAATATCGATGGTTTCGATGGTAGCGAACCCGAAATTCCGCACACTCAAAAACCCGAAATTGATAGATGGATTATCTCCCGCACTAATTCTTTGATTAACGATTTCGTTCGGTTTATGAACGAATACGAAGTTACAAAAGCAATGCGTGCTATTCAGGAATTTACAATTTATGAGCTTTCTAACTGGTATATTCGCCGCAATCGTCGCCGCTTTTGGAAAGGTGAAAAAGATGAAGAAAAAATTGCTGCATACCAAACTCTTCGCTATGTTCTGAAAACAGTTGTTCAGCTTATGGCTCCTGCTGCACCTTTCTTGTCGGAACAAATTTATCAGTTCCTGCGCTTTGCAAACGAACCCGAATCTGTGCACTTATGCCGTATCCCTGAAGTTGAACACGACAAAATTGATACTGCTCTCGAAAACCGTATGGCAAAAGCACAGCAAATCGTTTCACTCGCTCGTTTCCTTCGCGAAAAATCAAAAATCCGCGTTCGTCAGCCGTTACGCCGCATTCTTTTGCCTGTCGATAGTCCTCAGGAACGCCGTGATATTCAAGCCGTTGCCGATATCATCAAAGAAGAAATTAATATTAAGGAAATTGAATTTGTTACCGACGAAACTTCTGCTATCGTAAGTAAACGAGCAAAAGCAAACTTCAAATCTATCGGCAAAAAATTTGGCAAATCTACTCAGAAAGTTGCCAATGCAATCAAGGATTTGCCAACCAAAGAAGTTTCTAAGTTAATAGGGGACAGCCAATATAAATTGCAAATCGACGGCGAAGAATTCCTCATTACTCTCGAAGATGTCGAAATCTTTAGCGAAGATATTGAAGGTTGGCTCGTTGCTTCTGAAAATGGTATTACTGTTGCTCTGGATACTGCTCTTGATGAAGATTTGCTACGCGAAGGTATTGCCCGCGAATTTATTAACCGTATTCAAAACCTTCGTAAATCTTCCGGATTTGAAGTTACCGATAGAATAGATATCTTCGTTTCTGCCGATGAAAATATCCAAAACGCTCTATCAGCAAAATCTGATTACATAAAAAATGAAACTCTTGCCGAAAATATTGAGTTCGTCTCTAATCAGAGCGATTTTGAAAAGATTGACATCGAGGAGGCTATCGTTTTTGTCAAAATTCTAAAAAAATAATTTGAAAATTTAAATTTTCTTTATAACTTATACATTAGTAGATGTCATTGCAGTTTTCTTTTGAGAACTGCAATGATTATTAATGAAAGAAATTTCAATATCAAGGAATAAATTATGCCTACCAAGAAGAAAAAAGAGGAAGTAGTCGATACTACTCCAAAAAAGGTTACTAAATCTACTAAAAAAGTAGAAGAACCTATTCAGGAAACTATTTCTGCGAAGGAAACAAAGTCTGCTTCTTCCAAATCAGGAAAGAAAAAAGCTGAAGCGGTTGTTGAAGTCGTAGCCGAACCAACTCCAAAGGAAAAAACTGCTAAGAAAACAGCAAAATCCGAAGAAAAGCCAATCCAAACCAAAGACGAAAAGAAACCCAAAAAAACTGCTAAAGAAGAACCTAAAGCAATAATCGAAGTTATTCCAGAACCAAAGCCTGCTTCTTCCAAATCAGGAAAGAAAAAAGCTGAAGCGGTTGTTGAAGCAGTAGCCGAACCAGCACCAAAGGCGAAAACTGCTAAGAAAACAGTCAAATCCGAAGAAAAATCGGTGCAAACCGAAGACAAGCAAAAGAAATCAGCCAAGGCAATTGAGGAAACAAAGCCCGAAGTAAAACAAGAAACCAAGCCAAAAATTATTAAAGATGATGCTCTGCTCGAGCCTATCAAATACGAAGAGGAACCCACTACAAAACGTTCTGCTCGTAAAAAAGCTGAAAAAGAAGATAAGCCAAAAGCGGAAACTCCAAAACCTGTTGCTAAGCCTGTTGAGAAAGTCGTTGAAAAACCAAAAGTCGAACCAAAGCCCGCTCCGCAACCGGTTCCTCAGAAGCCTGTTGCTCCAAAACAAGAGCCAAAACCTGCTCCTGTTGAGCCGCATACTCCTAAGTCCGACGTTCGTTATTCTGATGAAGACTTGGAAATGTTCAAAAATGTTATTTTAGAGGCTCGTAGCGAGGCTCTCGACGAATTACAGATGCTTTATGAACGTCTCGAAGACCTTACAAACTATGATTTTGCCGAAGAAAGTATGATTTATTCTATGCATATGGCAGAACAAGGTTCCGAAGCAATGGAAAAAGAAAAAACTTATGCTCAGATCCAAAGAATTAAAGACTACATTAAGAAATTGGATGAAGCTTTGTTGAGAATTAAGGACAAAACTTACGGCATTTGCCGTGTCTGCGGTATTTTGATTGCAAAGGAGCGTCTTCTTGCTGTGCCAATTACAACTCTTTCTGCTTCTTATAAGATTCATCAAAGATGCCCGGAAGATGGTGTCGATAGAATTGAACCTATTAAAGAGTAATTTGTTCAAATAATAATAATAGCCGCCCTTCGGGGTGGCTTTTTTATTCAAGTAATTTGTAATTTTATTGAAAATTAACAGAACTAATAAAATATAATTTCATTTTTTTTATTAATTTTGCTTCTTTTTTCAATAAATTGGGGGTATTATGTTTAAAAAGCTACTTTATTTATCAATTTTTCTAATACCACTTTCTTCCTTGATTTCTCAAAATCTGCAGGTTCATTATGATTTTGGCGATGGTCGTAACTACATTACAACTACCGTAGAACAATTCAAACCGGATAGTTACGGCAGCACTTTTTTCTTTGTCGATTTTAACCATAGCAAAAAAGGTGCATCGGAAGCATACTGGGAAATAGCTCGCGACCTTAAATTCTGGGATTTCCCGATTGCTGCACACTTCGAATATAACGGTGGCTTAAATTCCGCTATCAGGTTTAATAATTGCTATCTTGTTGGTGTTTCATATTCCTGGAATGCACCGGATTTCTCGAAAGGTTTCACTCTACAGGCTATGTATAAAAACATTGAGCGAAATCAGGAGCAACACAATTTCCAACTTACAGGTGTGTGGTATTTGCATTTATTTGATGGCAAGTTTACTTTTAGTGGATTTGCTGACTTTTGGAGAGAAAAGCACCACGTTTCAAAAGATAATTTCCAAAACCATTACAAAAAATCAAACTTTGTGTTTCTAAGCGAACCACAAATTTGGTATAACATTAATAAAACATTTTCAGTTGGAAGCGAAGTTGAATTAAGTAATGATTTTGCCGGAATGTACGGTTTCAAAGTTAATCCAACAGTAGCAATTAAGTATAATTTTTAGGTGATTTATGAAATTTCTTGAAAATTATTTTAAGCTCTCTGAGAATAAAACAGACTTCAAAACAGAACTTATTGCTGGATTTACTACATTTATGACAATGGCATATATCCTTGCTGTAAATCCGCAAATCCTTAGTGCAGCCGGAATGGACAAAGGTGCTGTCTTTACTGCAACTGCTCTTGCATCAGTAGTAGCAACTCTGGTAATGGCTTTTTATGCAAAATTACCTTTTGCTCTTGCTCCCGGTATGGGATTAAATGCATTTTTTACTTATACCGTTGTTCTGGGAATGGGGCACACCTGGCAATTTGCTTTAACAGCAGTTTTTATCGAAGGTATTATTTTTATACTTCTCACTTTTTTCAATGTGCGGGAATTAATTGTCAATTCCATTCCTACAAATATTAAGCACGCAATTTCTGTTGGTATTGGTTTGTTTATTGCCTTCATCGGTCTGAAAAACGCTGGAATTATTGTTAGCAACGAAGCTACTTTTGTATCTCTGGGTAAAATAACTGATGTATCTCATAGCGCTGCTCCTATGGTTACAATTATCTCGTTCCTGGTTGCCGGCACTCTTCTTGCCCTCAGAGTAAAAGGAGCGTTGTTGATTGGTATTTTGGTCGGAACCTTGGTAGGAATTCCGCTTAATATTACAATTATCCCTTCGAGCTTCGAAGTAGCTCCACCGTCGCTTTCACCAATTTTTATGAAGTTTGAATGGTCTGAAATTTTTTCAATGGATATGGTGGTTGTGTGTTTCACTTTTCTGTTCGTCGATATGTTCGACACAGTTGGCACCCTTATCGGAGTATCATCAAAAGCAAATCTGCTCGATAGCGAAGGTAGAGTGCCTCGTGTGAAAGAAGCCCTTATGGCTGATGCGATTGGAACAACTGCTGGTGCTATGTTGGGAACTTCCACTGTTACAACTTATGTCGAAAGTGCTGCTGGTGTTGCAGAAGGTGGAAGAACAGGACTTACTGCTCTGACTACTGCAATCTTATTCCTTCTTGCTTTGCTTTTCTCCCCAATTTTCTTGATGATACCGTCTGCCGCTACTGCATCTGCGCTTATTCTGGTCGGTGCAATGATGATGACACCAATTAAAAATATCGACCTTAGCGATTACACCGAACTTATCCCCGTATTCTTCACAATTGTAATGATGCCGCTTACTTTCTCCATCTCTGATGGCATTATCTTTGGCGTTCTCTCTTATGTGTTATTTAAAATATTAAGTGGTCGGTTTAAAGAAGTGTCTTTAGTTACAATTATTGTTGCAATACTTTTTATAATAAAATTTTATTTATAAAGAAGCTTAAATATCTGGAAAATATCAGTTTATATCAAAGTTGAGGCGTATTCTTAATACGCCTCTTTCATTTTTTCTCATTTTCTATTATTGCTCCTGAATAAAGCAACTTCGTCGTAATAAATTGAAATAAATATTTTTTCACTATTTCTTTCTACTCGGTTTCCTCGCCTTTTTGAAGATACTCGTCGTGCAACACATTAGTATTTGGGAGCGATTGTAAAATTGTTTTTATGCTCGAAAATGCTAATTTGTTGTTTTTTAAATTCAATACTTTTAAGTTTTTCAGATTAGTAATACTCATCGGTATTGTTTTCAGCTTATTGTTGGATAAATCTAAATATTCAAGATTGCTCGCCTTGCCGATACTTTCATCAAGAGATTTTATTTTGTTATTCGACAAGTCTAACCACCGAATCTGTCTAATACTCCCAAAATCAAATTTCACCTCACTAATTGAGTTGTTCGACAAGTTCAATACTTTGAGTTGTTTGAAATTTGAAATTCCTTGGGGAAAAGTTCTCAATCTGTTCGATGATATACTAATATTTTCTACTTGTTGTGGTAAATTTGCCGGTAAATCCCGTAATTTCTGGTTGTCGAAGTTCAGAACAACTGAATTATTGCTAATCAAAGGCAACTCATTTATTTCATTCTCCAAATTTGCAATTAATATTTTAACAGCATCCTGACTACCACCGGGCATTGAAATGAGCTTCTGATATTTCCTAAGTGCCAGCTTTAAGTGTTCACTCGCTTTGTCTGTGATATTCATCTTTTTGTATATTGCTCCGTATGCTTCATCTATTGCAGCAGACCAATATTGTGCCTCCCAGCTTTGATTTTTTCCAATTAATCTTTCTGCCTTCTCCAAATTTTCAAATGCTTTGCCGTAATCTCTGTTGTTTATGTAACTTTGGGCAAGCTTCACAAATCGCGATGCCTGCGATACATTTCTGCTTGTTGCCGGGCGCGCGGACTGCTTCTGTGCAGATTTCATTTGGTTTGCTTCTTCCAGAGTAGAAATTGCTTTTGGGTAATTGCCTTGTTCGATGTATTTTTTCGATTTTGTTTCTAAGTTCTTAATCTTTTGATTATCATTAGAAAAAGAAACCAAACATATAGCCATAATTAATAAAATATACTTTTTCATTTTCACACCTTAATATATGGTGGTCGATACTGTTTGCCATAATGCAAAACGTACCCCAAGCTGAAAATTTGTTGTCCACGGACGCCCCAGATTTATTTCTCCTCCAAACGCCGGAAATACTAAATCCTTTGAATAATGATTGAAATTATACGCAGCGAAAAATCCTATCGGAAAATGAAAACGGCTGAAATTTGTTGCCATTAGCTCCATCCTTATCGTTTGTCCCTGCCACTTCTTCGAGGGCAATTCCGTATTGGGCAGTCGGCAAGAACCCCAGAAAAATCCGTAGCCTCCCTTCAGCCCTAAATAAAAATTTTCTATTTTCATTACTTCCGAAAGAGGTATATTTAAATTCATCCCGGTCGAAATGTAATCTGTTTTATATTCCATATTTACACGTTTGTTCTGATAGAATTTTTCTGCTTCAATAATCTGATATGTGTACTCAGTCCAGATATCAAGTATCTTTCCCATCCCAAAAATCGGGCTTGGATTAAATACTAATGCAATCCCAGGTGAAATATTTGCATCAATCCGAGAATCATTATAATTCAAATAATTGCCGGATAACCCGATTGATAAAATTGACGCGCTATTCTTCCAGTTATCGTATGCCTGACGAATATGTTCCATCTGCACCCACGACTGCTGACGACAATCGAAGAACATTTTATCAAGTTCGCTTCGTAAACTATCAATCTGCGCTATCATTTCACGGTAGCGGTTCCTGTAATAATTTGCCGAGAGCAATTCTAAATTCTGACGGTGTATTTGTTCTTGTAGTATAAAATTATCATTGTTCATTTTCTCAATTTTTTCTCTCAGCTCAACTATTTTCTTATGGTATGGAGCATCGGGGGCATCCATCACTTGCCGACGTAGCCCATCTGCTTGATTGTAGTAACGACGCAGTGTTCTGGCGTCAGCATCAGTTAGTTCTTCGAGCGTTGGTATTGACGTTGGATTGGCTGGCTGCAATCCAATTAACCGAAGTTGAGCCTCATACAACACCGCTATTCTGTAATATTCTAATATTTTGAGAGCGAATAGCCCCTCGCTTTCTTCGTATAGTTCGAGTTCGTTGTTGCTTGGCAAAGCCGAAAGCTCAACTATTGGTTCTGCCGCATAAATCTCAAAAGAAAGGATAAATATTAATCCAAAAATAACTTTTCTCATTGTTTCACCAATAATATGTTTATTATTTATTTCTGTTGAATACAAATATTATGCCAATATGTTTTATTTTCAATTAATTAGTGTTACGCTTTGTTTTTGAGTATTCATAATATATTTTTCATCAAAATTTGATGTTTATTCATTAATTTAGCATCATTCTAACATTGTGTATAGGTTAGTATTATGAAGCCTGTTGCATCTGCTGAAAAGTCAAAGCTGATAGATAAAGCAGTTATGGAAGATTTGCGTCTTAGCTCAGGTGCCTTGATGATGGAAAATGCTGCTCGTTCCTGTTTCGAAATCATAAAAGAAAGATTTGGTCTTCGCTTCCGTAATTGCCTTGTGCTTTGTGGTGTTGGTAATAACGGTGGCGATGGTTTTGCTCTTGCTCGGTTGCTATCTGAATTTTGCCCTGTTACAATTTTTGTGATTGGCGATTTGTCCAAAATGCCCGATGAAACAAAAGCAAATTTTGAATTTGCTAAAAATAATCGCAATATTATCATAAAGCATTTTTCTGATGAAGAACAAATCAAAAGCACAAGCTTCGATTTTGAACTAATTATTGATGCCTTAATCGGTGTCGGTGGGGGAGATGACCTCCGTGGTTTGGTTGTGCCTCTGCTCAAAAAAGCAAATCAAACTAATTCTGTCAAAATTGCTATTGATGTTCCTACCGGCTTGAATTCAACTACCGGAAAATTCCACCCTGATGTTTTTCGGGCTTCTGCTACTATTACGATGTTTTGCAAAAAACGCGCAATGCTCGATAAAAAATTAAGCTCCGTTTTCGGAGAAATATTCGTCGCATATTTAGGTTTCGATAGCAGCTTAGTCAATCACATTATCGAAGAATGGGAGATTGAACCACACGACTACTCTCTGTTAAAAAATATTCCGGTTGATGCAAATAAATACGATTGCGGCAAAATTGCACTTGTTGCCGGTTCGCACCGTTATTCGGGAGCAGCAGCGATTGCCTCAAATGCGGCTGTTGTTGCAGGTGCCGGCTTGGTTCATCTATTCTCAACTTCATTTCATCCTCAGCTAAGAGCAGAAGTTATTCATCATCAACTCACTGCCGACAACGATGGATTTATTGCATACTCCGAAAATAATATTGATGAATTACTCGATGAATTATCTCATTTTGATGTTGTTGCTATAGGTCCTGGTCTTGGTTCTTCAGAAGATACTTTGAAAATTGTTGAAAAAATTTTGCAAAATCTAAATACAAAAATCATTCTTGATGCTGATGCGCTTCGCATTGTCTCCAAATTAAATAAATTAAGCAAAAATGTAATTCTGACTCCTCATTTAGGCGAGTTTTCCCGGATTCTTGGTATAAATAAAACTGATATTTTACAAAATAAACTTCCGCTTATCAAAGAATTTTGCCAGAAATACGATACTAACCTGCTACTGAAAGGTAGCACTACTGTTGTGAGCGATGGGGACAAATTATACTACTCTACAAGTGGCAATTGTGGGCTCGCAAGTGGTGGAACAGGCGATGCACTCACCGGCATTGTTTCTGCTTTTGCGGCTCGGTGCGATAATATAGCAATTGCAGGTGCAATAGCTGCTTTTATTCACGGGCTATCTGCTGATTTATACTCTGCTCAGTATTCAACTGAGAGCGTAACTGCTTCCGATGTAATAAATTATTTAGGCAAAGCAATCAGGAAAGTTCGGGATGAAATTTAAAATAATTACTTCTTTGCCGGTTTTGCTTGCTTCAGTAGCTATTTTTATTGCTTCTCATCAGCCGCAAATAGATTTACCCGATTTAGGTATATTGAACTTCGACAAAATACTTCATTTAAGTGCTTTCTTTGTTTATTCTCTTCTTTTAATGCTTTTTCTGGTTAGTAATTTTAATTTCAATAAACGTAAAATTCTTCTGATTACTTTCGCTTTTGCTACTTTATTCGCTATTTCTGATGAATTCCACCAAAGCTTCGTACCGGGTCGAGATGCTTCTGTTTATGATTTGCTTGCCGACATTATAGGCATTTCGCTTTCTTTATTATGTTTTAACTTAATTTATAAAACTTCCGGATTGATTCATAAATACGTTTGTTGAAAAATACTTATAATTTTCAATGATAAAAAAAGGCTGGTTCGTTCCCCAGCCTTTTGATTTTATAATAAATTTTGTCAATTATTTGAAAACAACCGGAAGTGCTTCCCACAATGTCTTAACAGGAATTATCTCCAAAGAATTGGTGATTTCTACCGGAAAATCCTGTATTTCTCGCCAATTTTCATCCGGAATAATAACTTTGGTAATCCCAAAACGCTTCGCGGCTAACAGCTTCTCTTTCAATCCGCCGATTGGCAAAATATTCCCTCGCAAAGTGATTTCTCCGGTCATTGCAACTTTTCCGTTTGCAGGTTTGCCACTAATCGCCGAAATTATTGCCATTGCAATTGTTATGCCTGCCGATGGTCCGTCTTTGGGTATCGCTCCTTCCGGAACGTGAATATGAATTTCCTTTTTCTTATAGAAATTCTCATTCAATCCCAATGCCTTATAGTTAGAACGAATAAATGAAAGCGCTGCAACTGCTGATTCTTTCATTACGTCCCCTAATTTCCCCGTCAGTGTTAGTTTTTCGGTTGTCGAGGGCATTATCGATACTTCCACCGGCATCACATCACCACCAACACTTGTCCAGGCAAGCCCTGTTACTACTCCGACTTTGTCATCTAATTCATCTGATTTTTCTTTATAAATCGGTGCTTTGAGATATTTTTCTACTGTTTCAGGAGTTACTTTGTATTTTTTCTTGGCAATCTTTTTCAAAATCTCTTTATTCTCTTGTATCGGAACCCATTCATTGCTTTCCGCCGTATCATCAGAAGCTTCAGATACAATTTCTTTTGCAAGTTTTCGCAATACAGATGCAATTTCGCGCTCTAAGTTGCGAACACCTGCTTCGCGTGTATACTGGCGAATTATTTTTAATATCGCTTCATCAGTAAAGCTAATCCTGAGCTTGTCCAATCCGAATTCAGTGAGCAATTTGGGTATTATGTGCCTTTTTGCTATTTCGAGCTTATCGATTTCAAGGTAGCTATTGATTTCAATTATTTCCATCCTATCGAGCAAAGGAGCCGGAATATCATATTTTACATTCGCAGTTGTAATAAATAAGACATTCGACAAATCAAAATCAATTTCTAAATAATGGTCGTTGAAATTTGCATTTTGTTCTGGATCGAGCACTTCCAGCAACGCTGCCGACGGGTCTCCACGAAAATCCATCGACATTTTGTCAATTTCATCCAGCAATATCACTGGATTTATCGTTCCTGCCTTTTTCATCGACTGAATTATTTTTCCGGGCAAAGCTCCTACGTAAGTTCGCCTATGACCGCGTATCTCAGCTTCGTCGCGAACTCCACCCAACGAAAAGCGAACAAATTTTCTTCCCAAAGCGCGTGCAATCGATTTTGCTAACGATGTTTTCCCAACTCCCGGTGGTCCCACAAAACACAATATCTGGCGACGCAATGCTCCCGTAAAATTCAATACTGCAATATATTCAAGTATTCGTTCCTTCGGTCGCTCCAAATCATAATGATCTTCGTCCAATACTTTTTTGACGTGCTCTATTCTGATATTGTCCTGCGTTTTTTCATTCCAGGGAAGTGCTAAAAGCAAATCGAGATAAGTTCGATTAACTGAATATTCCGGCGACATCATCGGGGTTTTCTTCAGTTTGTCGAGTTCCTCTAAAGCTTTTTCGTAAGCGTGCTTTGGTAGATTTGCTTTTTCGATTTTCTCTTTTATTTCGAGTAGTTCCTGCGGTAGTCCTTCGTCTTCTTCAAGTTCCTGTTGCAGTGTGCGGATTTGCTCCTGAATGTAATATTTTTTCTGATTTTTTTGTATAACTGAATGAACTTTATTTGTAATTTCTTCTTCAAGTTTTAATAGTTCAAGCTCATTGCTCAGAAGCGAATTTAAAAGGAAAAATTTTTGCTTAATGTCAGTTTCTTCTAATATTTTTTGCTTTTCCTGAAGTTTGGACTTTATGTTCGCAGCCGCATAATATAATTTATAGAGCGGGTCTTCAATTGTATCGAACGCTAAAATCAAGTCTGATGGCAAATTTTTTGATTTGTTTACGTATTGTTTGAATGATTCCGATAAATATCTTACAAGTGCTGCCAATTCCGGGTCGTCTTCCTGATAATGGATGCTCACACTTTCGATTTCCGCTTCTAAGAAATCTTTTTTCCGTGCTTTTTTTACTATTTTTGCCTGATATAAGCCTTCTAATAGTACCTTGTATAAGTTGTTCGGAAGACGCAACACCTGTAATATCTTAGCAACAATTCCGTGCTCAAACAAATCATTTATTGTCGGTTCGTCCTGTTCGGGCACTTTCTGTATAACAACAAAAATCAGTTTGTCATTATCCAATGCATAATTGACCGCCTTCATTGAAGTTTCCCTGCCAATTAGCACAGGATAAATCATATTTGGGTAAATGATTATATCTCGTAATGGTAATATCGGTAGTTTTTTCGGTAAACTTACTTCTTCCGATGTTTCTTTCTTCTTGTTCCTTTTTGCCATAGCGATTTCTCCTAATTATTTTTTGCTTGAATCTCTGTTAATATTCTTGCAAAATCACTCTCATCTAAAATATATTTTTCGCTGCAATACTGACAAACAAGCTCCGTATGTCCTTCTTTTTGCATATTGCGTATTTCGTCGGCACCAAGTGCAACAAGATGACCGAGAAATCCTTCCTTCGAACAACGACAATAAAAATCCACTGGTGAATGCTTCACTATTTCGAACTCAAAATCAGTTGCCTGACGAATAATTTCTTCGATAGTGTGTCCATCGGCTAATAATTGTGAAATTGGTGGTAGTTCGTAAAGTCGTTCTGTAATCCTGACTATTTCCTTTAAGGGTGCTTGTGGCATTGCCTGAATTATTAGTCCGCCCGATTGATGTATCTTTCCGTTATCGTCAATTGAAGCATCTAATAATACTGCCGATGGAATTTGCTCCGATTGACTGAAATAATAAGCTAAATCAGTTGAAATATCGCCTTGTGCTAACTCTGTAATTCCTATTATCGGTTCTGTTTTGTTATATAAAATTCTCGATACCTTGATTTTCCCTTTCCCTATTGCATCATCAATAGAATGCAATTTGCTTTCGTCGTATTTATTATCAACCCGGATAAATCCGCGGGTTTCGCCAACTTGAATAGATTCAGAATATATTTTTTTTATATAATTTGAACCATCGATTTCTATACTTACCCGTTCCTCGCCTTTGAGAAATGCTGAAAGCAAGGTCGAAGCAGCTAATGTCTTAGCAAGAAAAAATGCTGGTGTTGCATCAAGATTGTGTCTTGCTTGCGCATCGAGTGCCATTGCTGTATTCTTAACCGCAACTCCCCTGAAATATCCATCTTTTGATAGAATTCTTATTACTCTATCTCTTTTTGTAAAACTATCCTTAATGCTTTGTAAGCTCATCTGATTTCACCTATCCGTTAGATTGTCCGTTTGAAGTGATTACTTTTGCGTGGCGTAGCACTTTGTCCTTATACATATATCCGGGCTGGGCTACTTGCAGCACTGTGCCTTCTTCTTTGTCCGAATTCATAGCCATAATTGCATCTTGCAAATTTACATCGAATGGCTTGCCTGTCGGATCTTCCATTTTCTTTACGCCTTGCTCTTCGAATAGCTTTACTGCTTTTTGATAAAGCATCTCCAAACCTGTTCTCAATGCCTCTATGTCAGTTGTCTTGCTTGATGCATCAACTGCCTGCTCAAAATAGTCAAGTAGTTCTATCATTTTACCAAGAAGTTGCCCGTTTGCATAATCTGCCAACTCTTGTTTTTCTTTCAAATGCCGCTTTCTCTGATTTTCAATTTCAGCCACTTTTCTTACTAACTGATCTTTTAGATAATCCCTCTCAGCTTTTAATTCTTCAATTTCTGAAATTTTATCTAATGCAATATTTGATAGTTCCTCGATAATATTATTGTTACTATCTTCCGATTGGCTTTTTTCATTTTGATTATCAATATTCAGTTCGTTTTGACTTTCTTCCATAGTTCTGTTTTCTTCTTCCATTTTTTTCACTTTTTGTTCCTCCTGTTTTTTATAAGTATTCAACAAATCTTTTTCTGTATCCAATGCCTGACGCAAAGGCTTTTTCGAACTTTTCCCTTCCATTTTTCCTCCGTTCGAACATTTCAACAACTCCAAAAATATTTAGACGAAATAGTTTCATTAACCTTTTATTTATCAACAAGAATTCACACTATCATCTGTTGATTTTGTCTTGTTTGTTTATCAATAAATAAATTTTTTTGTTCGCTCTTGGTTTAACTAACCAGATTCTTTTCAAAGCAAATTTTTTTATTTCAAAAAAATCTTCTCACACAAAAAATGGTGAGAAGATTTCTATCTCAAAAAAATAATATTTAATAAGTGAAAATCTATTTCTCTGCAGTTTTGCTTTTTCTTTTTTCAACAATTTTCTTTTTTATTGCAATTCCATCGAGCACTTTTTTAACTGTAATTCCAATATCTGCTGGTGAATCAACTACAATAATACCCGCATCTTTCATTGCAGAAATTTTATCTTCGGCTGTGCCTTTTCCGCCAGAAATGATTGCCCCGGCGTGTCCCATACGACGTCCCGGAGGAGCAGTTCGCCCTGCAATAAATCCGATAACAGGCTTTTTAACATTTTTCTTTATGTAGGCAGCAGCAATTTCCTCAGCATTTCCGCCGATTTCGCCAATCATAACGATAGCCTCAGTTTTCTTATCTTCGTTGAACAGTTCCAGGGCATCAATAAATTGAGTTCCAATAATTGGGTCGCCACCTATTCCGATACAGGTCGATTGTCCTATTTTCAGCTCAGATAATTGATTTACTGCCTCGTAAGTTAAAGTCCCACTACGCGATACCACACCCACCTTGCCTTTCTTGTGAATGTAGCCCGGCATAATTCCAATTTTGACTTCCCCAGGTGTAATAATCCCCGGACAATTCGGTCCAATCAACCTTGATGATGAATTTTCGAGTGCTGCCTTGACTTTTATCATATCACGAACTGGTATGCCTTCTGTAATGCAGACAATCAACGGCACTTTTGCATCTATTGCTTCAAGTATTGCGTCTGCTGCTGCAAATGGCGGAACAAATATCACGCTCGCATTTGCTCCTGTTGCTTCCACTGCTTCTCTGACTGTGTTATAAACAGGCACCTCGTATGCAAATTTTATTTCACCTTTTCCACCATACATTGTGCCACCTTTTCCGGGTGTTACTCCTGCTACTACCTGAGTTCCATATTCTATCATCTGTGATGTATGGTATGTGCCTTCCGAACCGGTTATTCCCTGAACTATTAACTTTGCCTTTTTGTCAACAAGAACACTCATTGTTTCCTCTATATTTGTTTGTTAAACATCTGATTTTAAAAACAATATTATAAAGTTTATAAGAAAAAATTATTGTGAATTTCGATTATTTGAAAACTTTATTAATAAATTTAAGCGTTGCTAAAAAATTTTTTAATTTAATAAAATTTTATTTAAAATTAAGCGTCTCTAAAACTAAAATTAGGAGCAACTAATTATGAAATATGTAAAATTAATATTATTAGGTGTAATTATGTTATCAAATTCTGCTTTCGCTTCTTTTTCAGAAAAACTTAATCTCAATTTTTCAAAAGATGACTCCGGGAAATATCTTCTTCCCGAACTTGACTATTCCTATGATGCATTAGAACCTTATATCGACGCTCGCACAATGGAAATTCACCACACTAAGCACCATCAGGCTTATGTTACTAATTTAAACAATGCAATTGCTGGAACTGATATGGAAAAATTAAGCCTTGACGAACTTCTTGCTAATATTTCGAAACATCCTGTTGCTGTTCGTAATAACGGTGGTGGACATTGGAACCACGCTTTCTTCTGGAAGCTCTTGTCTGGCAAGTCTTCAAAAATTCCTTCAGGAAAACTTTTGGAACAAATCAACAAAGATTTTGGATCATTCGACAATTTCAAAGCTGAATTCTCAAAAGCAGCCATGGGAAGATTCGGCTCTGGCTGGGCTTGGCTAATTATTAAAGATGGTAAGCTTGTTGTTTCTTCAACTCCAAATCAAGATAATCCTCTTATGGATGTAGCAGACGTAAAAGGACTGCCTGTCCTTGGGCTCGATGTTTGGGAACACGCATATTACTTAAAATATCAGAACCGCCGCAATGAATATGTAGAGAATTTCTTCAATGTAATCAATTGGGATTACGTTCAATCAATCTTCGAAAAGAATTTCTAATATGTAACCACAAAAAAATAAAGCCCGGCTGATTTAGTCGGGCTTTTTTGCAAGTAGAGAGGCAATTAGTTAATTGGATAAACAGACACTTTCTTTTTTGTTTTGTCTTTGCTTTCAAATTTTACTACACCATCAATCAACGAGAAAATTGTGTAATCTTTTCCAAGTCCGACGTTTTTCCCTGGATGGTATTTAGTCCCACATTGGCGAACAATAATATTGCCAGCTATTACTTTTTGACCACCGAAAACCTTCACTCCGCGATACTGTGGATTTGAATCGCGTCCGTTTTTCGATGAACCGCCACCTTTCTTATGAGCCATAGTAACCTCTATTATTATTAATTCTTTTCTTAATTGATGCTATTTACTTCAATTTTAGTAAACATTGGACGAAATCCATTCAGCTTACGATGTCCCTTGCGACGTTTTTTGTGGAATACCAATACTTTTTTTCCTTTGGCGTGTTCCATGATTGTAGCTTTCACCTTGCCTTCTAAATATGGAGAACCAACTTCGATATTACCATCTTTGTTTTTAAGCAATATCTTATCGAACTCAACTGTTTCTCCAACTTCGCCTTGCAAATGAGGCACCACAAGCTGAGCTTTTTCGCTAACTTCGTATTGTTGACCGGCTATTTCTACTAACGCTACCAACATTTTATCCTCAATAAACTTATAATTTTTACAAAATATGAATTTGCAATTTACAGACTTTTTATTTTTTTTCCAAATTTTATTTATTGCAAGTTTTCCACTTTTTCCAAAGATACAGATACTGTCTTCGATACTCCGACTTCTTGCATTGTAATTCCATATAAAGTATTTGCTGCCGACATAGTTTTTTTATTGTGCGTTACGATAATAAACTGCGTATTATTGCTAAACTCTTTGATTAAAGTTAAAAATTTATCTACGTTCGAATCATCAAGTGGTGCATCCACTTCGTCTAATATACAAAAAGGAGATGGCTTCACTAAATAAATAGCAAACAGCAATGCTATCGCTGTTAATGTTTTTTCTCCCTGAGATAGTTGTTCTATTGTTATCGGACGTTTATTCGGTGGTTTAGCAATAATTTCAATGTCCGTTTCTAATAATTTTCCCTCGTCAATTTTCAGTTCAGCTTCTCCTTCCTCACCAAATAAAGTTTTGAATAATCTTTTGAAGTTCTCGTGTATTTGGTGAAATGTTTCCGAAAAATTCTTTTCCGCTGCCTGATTTATCTCAGCAATTGTTTCTTTCAGTGTTTTTTCAGAATTAAGCAGGTCATTTATTTGATTTTCATAGAAATTCAATCTTTCTGATTCCTTTTCGTATTCTTCCAAAGCTAAGAAATTAACATTTCCCAACGATGCGAGTTTGTTTTTTAGCTCAATTACCTTTTCTTTCGCAATATTTATATCGAAATCTTCAGGTATCAAAGGCAAATCATCTTCGCAGTTAATTCCAAAATCTTCCGATAGTCTCTCTTTTATTGAATTAAGTTGCACATTAATTTCGCTTATCTTTATATCTGTCTGATGGATTTGCTCTTTCAATTTATCATATTGATTTCTTAACGAATTTATTGCTTCGGAGTATTGATTAATTTGCTCATTGATTGAATTCTTTTCTGTTACCAATTTATGATTTCTATCAACTAATTGTTCATATTCTTCCCGGAATTTAATAAGTTCATTAGCTATTTTTTCAGTTTTTTCTTTTAGTTCAACTGCAATTCTATCACCATTCAATAATTCATCTTCTTTATCTTTTATTTTGTTTTCGTATGATTTAATACTATTAGCTAATCTTTTAATATCATTTTCGCAAGAATTTCTTTCAGAGTTTAATTTCGTCAGTTCAATTTCAGTAGAACGAATTTCATTATCACAATTCTTTACCTTTATTTCTACTTTTGCCAAATTTGATTGTATTGCGTTATATTCTTCTTTCTCTTTGGCAAGAGCCTCCGTTGCCTCTTCAATTTGACTTTGAATTGTATCTAATTCAGATTGAATTTCATCAAGCTCCTGCTCTATTTGCAAATTGCTTTGACTGACAATTTCTAAACTTTGCTCAAACGCCTGTTTTTGCAATTTCGTCTGTGAAATTTTTTGCTCGAAATTCTTCAATCGTGTTTCTGCTTGTCTTACATTTGAGGTGAGCGATGGCAAGTCAATAAGCGAAAGTTCTTCATTCAGATTTCTTAGCTCTTCATTTAATACCTCAATTTCCTGAAATATTTTATCAATTTCTTCCTGTGTTTTCTCAATTTTTTCTTTTCTACCAATCTTACTTTGTTTATTCTTTTGCTCCGAACCTCCGAAAATATAACCCGACTTATGAACAAACAAGCCGGTTTTCGAAGCACAACAGTCGCACCTCTTTTCTCTTACAAGTTTTAGAGCAGTTTCATCTGTTTCAGCAATCAGGCAATTCCCAAGAATATTTTGCAGGAATTCTACAATCTTCGGCTCAGCACGAATTATTTGATAAAGAGATTTGCCCTCATCTGCATCACTAATTTTATGCTGACTGTCTGTAATTATATCTTTTGCAATAAATGACGCTTGACCTTTTTTCGATTCTTTCAGCAAATTAATTGCCTTCGTTGCCTCATCAACATTTTCAACTACAAAGTAATCTCCGATGTAGTTCAAAATTGAAACTAATGCCGTAATATTCTCTTCGTCTGTTGCAACAAGCTCGGCAAGTTGATTTTTGTCGTTCGACTTGCTCCAACCCGATGAATTGATAAGGAACTGCGATGTTTGATTTGTATCAACAATTGATTTTAAATATTCAAGTGTATTTCTTCTGGCAGAAAGAGCATTCTTACGATCATTCAACTTATGTTTTACGCTGTCGATGCTGTTTTGCAAAACTGTTTGTCTTTCTTTTTCTTGTGCCAGCAGATTCTCAGCTTCGGACAATTCACCGGAAAGTTTATTGTGCATTTCATCAGCGTTCAAAAGTTCTGTTTCTATTGCTTCTATTTGTTTCTTAAGTCTCGATGATTCTTCAAAATTTCCCTGAACCTTGCGTTCAAGCATTTTCTTTCTATCTGAAATCCGGTTTTGATGATTTTTTAAACTGTTAATTGTGTTCTGCAGAGATAACACTTTTTCGTTTGAATAATCGCTTTCTTCCTTTAATTGCCGCAACTCTTGCAGAATGTTCTCTCTGTTTTCCTTGCTTGTCAGTAATTTTTCCTCAAGTTCTTCAATTATTTTATTTTTTTCGTTGATTAGAGCTTCGTTTCCCTGAATTTCCAGTTTCAATGATTGAATGCTTTGCTTTGCATTCTCTATTTCGGCTATTATCTTTTCTTTAGAAGTGCTTAAATTTTTCAGCTTTTCGTCAGAAACTGCAAGCTCTTTTTCAGATGATGCAATCCTATCCTGGAGGCTTGCCTCGTTTGCTATAATTAAATTATATTGTTCTTCAGTTATTGCATACCGTTCTTTTAATTTTCGGAGAAATTCTTCTGTTTCTCCAAGTTCGAACTCCATCTTAATTTTCTGCTTGTTTAGCTCAATCAGTTCATTTTTATATGCTTCAGCTTTATTGTTGAAAAGTGAATAATTGAAAACCAATATCGAGCTATCAAGACCTTTGTATTCAGACATTAAATTGTTGTATCGTTTGGTCTTTTGAGCCTGACGTGCCAGAGAAGCTACATTTTTCCTTACCTCTTCCAGAATATCCTGAATACGTGTAATGTCCTCTACAACCGTTTCTAATTTTTTTGCGGCTTCTTTTCTTCTTTGTTTGTATTTCTTTATTCCGGCAGCCTCTTCGAACAAAGCTCGTCTTTCATCGGGTCGCCCGCTCAATATAGCTTCCACCATTTTCAGTTCAATCACCGAATACGAGTCCGCTCCAAGCCCGGTATCCATAAACAGTTCAACTATGTCTTTTAGTCTGCACTTGCTTTTATTAATTAAATACTCACTTTCTCCATTTCTAAATAATCGCCTTGTAACTGTAACTTCGCTATATTCACTTGGCAATATTCCTTTTGTATTTTCAAGTGTTAATGAAACTTCTGCCATACTAAGCGGCTTGCGGTTTTTTGTTCCATTGAAAATCACGTTTTCCATAACATCGGAGCGAAGCACTGAGGTTTTTTGTTCGCCTAACACCCAACGTATAGCATCAACAATATTTGATTTTCCGCAGCCGTTCGGTCCCACAATTGCAGAAATTCCACCATTAAATTTGAGTTGTGTCTTCTGAGCAAACGATTTAAATCCAACTATTTCTAATTTACTTAAATACATATTTGATATTAATTCACATTCTAATAAATCAAACTTCAAAATTACATTTTTTTATCGAGAAATTAAATATCCGTCTTAAATAATTATCCACACTCATATGTGTAGTTCCACTTAAATAATTACAGAATATTAATTTTATTTTCTGTTGTCATTTTTCTATTTTTCCATTACTGATTAACAAAATATTATAGCAGATGCAACAAAGTAGCGAATGATGTATAAAACAAATGGAAGCCAACACAAGTGAGATGTTCATCGTTTGGTTGTTGGAATAACTGCAATATTGGAAAGGCTGGCGGGATTATCGGACATACGATCGTGTCTGTGCTGATAATAGATAGAAAAAAATGTTCTGTTTAGTAGTAAAATAAAACTTTAAATCAATTGTTTTATATTTTAAGTTCAAGTTTAATTTTTTGAGGTGCCCTATGAAAAAAATTATCTTCTCCATTTTTGCTTTCTCATTAACTATTTTATCTTTTGCTAATATATTTGCAGAAGAGAACAGTCAAAGAGAAAGTTCTTTCAGCGTAACATTGTCTCAGGATCCCACTTTGGGATTTTATCCGTCTGTTGCCGGGAGCATTCCAATTGGTGAAAAAACTGACTTCACTTTTTACGGAATTTATTGGACACAAGATGCGTTGGCAGGCAAACAAGGAGGTTTTAATCTGCTTACAGAATTTGGTTTCGGTCTGAATTTTCTTATGCTTGATGGTGCTGCTTATTTAAATCCGAACATAGGTTTCGGACACGGCAATTATCAATCTGGTGGAGGTCGGGCTGTTGTTGGTGATAATATAGTTGCAAGTATTTATGCCGGCTATAGTTTTGATAATTTCAATATCACTCCTGGAATTATGTATTACAAAAATTTAAGAAATGAAGGTAAAAATACCCCACTATATCATTTATTTGAGTATTTCTTGAAATTCAATTATTCAGTCAGCAAATATGTTACTGCTGGTATATTCTTCGATCACTATTTGTGGGGCGAAGATTATTCCAATATTTATCCAAACAAAGATAAAATTAAATTCAACACATTTTATTTTGTTTTTGGTCCCGAGGTAAGTCTGAAGTTTAAAGACAATGCTTCAGTTACATTTTCATTAGGTCCGAATTTAGTTGATCATTTGAACAAAGCAGATAATAAAAAAGTTAGAGATTATTACAAACTTTCCACAACAGTTGGTTTTTAATCGGAGGCTACAATGTTTGCCAAAATAAAAAAATCAATAAAATCAAAATTATTGATTTTAACTGCTTTAATTTTAATCGTTATTTCGGCAGCGATAATTGTATATTCAACAGTAAATACCAAAAAAATTGCTAAAGAAAACGCTCGCAAGCTTGCAAAAATTGAAGCAGATAAATTTATTAAAACTTTCAAATCAAAAATCGAAGATGCTTTGCTCACTGTTCGCACTTTGAGCGGTGTTTACTCACAGGTTAATGCTCAGGAAAATCCGCTTAAAATTTCCCGGCAGGTGAGCAACAATATTCTTCGGGAGCAAATTGAAAGGAACAAGGATTTATATGGTATATATGTTTCTTGGTTGCCAGATAATTCTTTTGATGGAATGGACAATTTCTATGCTGGCAAAAAGAACGAAACCTTTACCGGTAGATATCTTGCATATCACATAAGAAAGAATGGGAAAGTTGTGCTTGCCGAGCAAAATCTTCCAGCCGATGAATGGGAATCTGAACAAAAATCAGAATATTTTGGTGAACCACGTCGTAAAATGAATGAATGCATTACAAACCCATACTGGTTCATCGTAGAAGGTAAAAATATTTTTATGGTTACAGTCGCTTCACCAATTATTGATAACAATAAATTTTACGGGATAATTAGTGCAGATTTCGAATTAGATTTTATCCAAAATTTCGCTGACAAAGTAGATATTTTTGATAAAACAGGAGTTATTTCAATAATTTCCAACAATGGTTCTCTGATTGGTGGAACCGGATTAAGACAATATTTAGGTAAGAGTGTTGATTCCATACCCGAATTTAGCGATCTGCCTTCATTGCTTGAATTAGTGCAGAAAGGAGCAGAAATAGATACCGTGATAGATGATCGCGTCGAGATTCTATTCCCGGTGCATTTTGGCAAGACTGATACTCCTTGGGCAGCGTTGGTGCAGGTGCCATTAGAAGTGCCTATGCAAGCTGCAAACAATATGTTGCTGCTGCAGATATTAATATCAGCAATATTAGCGATAATAGGTATTATCCTCACTTATTGGTTTGTAAACAGAACCACGAAACCGATAATAGAGTTAGTAGGAATAGCCCGAAATATCAAAGAAGGTCGGATAGATGATGAAATAATAATATCAGGCGAAGACGAGATAGGTGAGCTTAGCCGTGCCTTCAAAGAGATGTCAAATAAAATACGTGGAATAATAGACGAGATAAACGATTTAGGAGTGAATTTATATAATGGTAAGTTGGATTATAGAGCCAGCCTGGAAGGTTATGGTGGAGCATTTGGGGAGTTGGTGAGAAATATAAATGAAGCGATAAACAATATAATTAGACCTTTGAATGTAGCGGCTGAATATATCGATCGTATCTCTAAGGGCGACATTCCACCAAAGATAGTGGAAGAATATCGTGGCGACTTCAACGAGATAAAGAACAACATTAATCAATGTATCGATGCGATAAATTTATTGCTCAAGGATACGTATGAATTGGTCGATAATACTTCGGAAGGTAAAATAACGTATCGGGCAGACGGTAGCCGTCACCAAGGAGATTTCCGTCGTCTGATAGAAGGGATAAACGCTTCGCTGGATAGACTTGTCGGACTAATCGACAATATGCCCGTTCCTGTGCAGATAGTAGATAGAAACAACAATGTCCTATATAGGAATAGAACATCATTAGAGTGAAAAAATGATTATTTATTTTTAATTCTATGATTTTTAAAAATAATTAACCGATAATTTCGATTTTTAAGTAATTCCTTTAACCAGAGGGTTTATCTATGAAAAAAATCATGTATAAAATTGTTCTTCTATCTGTTTCTGCAACATTATTCACGGGGCTTTTAGTTGGAATTTCGCTTTACTATTTCATTGATAATATTTTTACAACTCAAATCAAGAAAAATACTGATTTATTATATGAAAATTTCGATAGAGTAATTGTCTATGAGGTTAATACAGTTATCAGTCTGTTGGAAAAAATAAAATCAATGGAAGACAAAGGTGAACTAACTAAAGAACAAGCTCAGGATTTTGCAAAAAAAATAATCCGCGATTTAAGATATGAAAAAGAAGGGTATTTCTGGATTGATGATTATGATGGGAATAATGTTGTTTTGCTTGGTAAAGCTGTCGAGGGAACAAACAGATTAAATCTTCAAGATGTTAAAGGAAAGTACTTAATAAAAGAATTAATTGAAAAAGCTCGTGCAGGCGGTGGTTTCACTGATTATTGGTTCCCACGCCCCGGCGACACCGCCGCCGCTCCAAAAAGAGGCTATTCAAAAGCTTTTGAACCATATCGTTGGGTTGTCGGAACAGGTAATTATATCGATGATATTGAAAAAATAAATAAACAGAACGTTGAAAAAGCTAACGAAGAAAAAGCTGAGATTTCATTTTATATCGTTGCGATTCTTCTGATTACTATTGCTATTGTCATCGTATTATCAATTTTGTTGAGCAAAAAAATATCCAATCCAATTGTTGAAATTACTAATGCCGCTAAAGAACTTTCTAAAGGCAGAATGGTTGATAATTTACAAGTTAAAACCAAAGATGAAGTTCTTGACTTAGCTAATGCTTTCAATTTGATGAAGTCAAAAATTTCAAAAGTTATAGAAGAAACGCGTGCTCTGGCAAAAGCCGCAAGCGATGGACGTTTGGATTATCGTGCAAAAGCTCAGGAATTCGAAGGCAGCTATAAGGAAATTGTTGAAGGTATAAACCAGGCAATAGATAATCTTATCAGACCGCTCAATGTTACTGCTGAGTATATTGATCGTATCTCGAAGGGCGACATTCCACCGAAGATAGAAGAAGAATATCGTGGCGACTTCAACGAGATCAAAAACAACATTAACCAGTGTATCGATGCCATAAATTTATTGCTCAAGGATACCTATGAATTGGTCGATAATGCAACAGAAGGACGAATAACCTATCGGGCAAATGGTATCCGCCATTTGGGAGATTTCCGTCGCCTGATAGAAGGAATAAACGCAACGCTGGATAGACTTGTCGGCTTAATCGACAATATGCCCGTGCCTGTGCAGATAGTTGATAGAAATAATAATGTGCTGTACAGGAATAATACCAATGAATCATTAATTAAAAATCTATAGGTGATCTATGAAAATTGGGACCAAGCTCACTATTAGTTATGCAACTTTAGGATTATTCTTATTAGTAATGATAATACTTGGTATTTATGTATCCAACCAATTAAATTTAAAAATTCAGGCACTAACCTATGAGCATTTTAGAAAAACTACCTGGTCAAATGAAGTAATAGATAATTTAAAATCTGCCGCAATATATCTTCGAAATGCTATCATTACGAAAAATTTAGATTTAAGAAAACTAGAATTAGAAAAGCTTAAAGGCACTCGGGCAACTGTTTCTTCGAGACTTGATTCATTAACTTTATATGTTACAGATAGCAAAGGAAAATCTTTGTTAAATGATTTAGTGGCGATTAGAAAAAAGTATTCTGATGGTCGCAATCAAATTTTAAAATATCTCGAAGAAAATAACTTAGAGCCTATCGAGAATGTTCTTTTTGGTGATTTCGGCTATAATACAAACCTTTATATTGAAAAAATCAGTGAGATTATTCGATACGAAACTGAAGAATTTAATAAAACTGCAAAACAATCTGAAGAATTGTATGAAGCACAGCTTCGGACAATGATTATCTTAGGTGTTCTCGCTATTTTAGTTACTATATTTATTAGTATTTATTTAACTAAATCAATTACTACGCCTATTCGGAAAGCTGTAGACGCTGCAAACAAAATTGCAAATGGTTTTATGGATGTGGATTTAGAGGTGAAAACTAAAGATGAAACAAGCGATTTGCTGAATTCAATGAAAATTATGCGTAATAATATTAAAAGTTTAGTTGAAGAAATTCATAAAATAGAGATAGCAGCAATCAATGGTCATCTCGATTCACGAGGCAGAGAAGACGAATATAACGGAGAATACAAAAATATTATTAAAGGATTAAACGAAACTCTGGATGCTATTATTAAACCATTGAACGTAACCGCTGAATATATCGATCGTATCTCTAAGGGTGATATCCCACCAAAGATAGTGGAAGAATATCGTGGCGACTTCAACGAGATCAAAAACAACATTAACCAGTGTATTGATGCGATCAATTTATTGATAAGAGATACCTATGAATTGGTTGATAATACTTCCGAAGGCAAAATAACCTATCGGGCAAATGGCACCCGTCATCTGGGGGACTTCCGTCGCCTGATAGAAGGAATCAACACTTCGTTGGATAGACTTGTTGGCTTGATCGACAATATGCCTCTTCCAGTGCAGATTGTTGATAGAAATAATAATGTCCTGTATAAAAATCAAATTGAGCTTGACTGATCAAAACATACTATTGATTTGCAGAAATTAGACAATTGTTAATGATAAGTGATGAAGTCTTTGGATTGTTTCTATTGATATTGACTTAGCTTACAATTAATGTTACTAATCAATAAATTATCAATCGAACATCAGCGATTTTTCGATAAATTGCGGATGCGAGCTTTATAACTTATCATAGATTAGGTTATTTGAATTTACGTTAAAAAACTAAGTATTAATTAAATTATGTTTGAATTATTTCTTATATTTTTCGAAATTTTACTTTTTAATTCTATTTCGGAGAATCAAATGATAAACAACACTTCTTTAACACCCGAAGAGCAAAGAATTATTTTTAATAAAGGGACGGAATATCCATTCACTGGAAAATATAACGATTTCTTTGAGAAAGGCACTTACCTTTGCAAACAATGTGGAGTTGCATTGTTTCGTTCTGATGATAAATTTGCTTCGCATTGTGGTTGGCCCTCCTTCGATGATGAAATTCCAAATGCAATACAACGTCAAACTGATGCCAATGGTGTACGCACTGAAATCCTTTGTTCCAATTGCGGGGCTCACCTTGGACACGTTTTCTTAGGAGAGCAACTTACCCCAAAAAATGTTCGTCATTGCGTCAATTCTCTTTCGCTCGACTTTGTCCCTTTCGAAAATGTGTCAAAAACACAAAAAGCTATTTTTGCAGCTGGCTGCTTCTGGGGAGTTGAATATTATTTTAAAACTGCCCCCGGAGTTCTCAGAACCCGCGTTGGATATACCGGCGGCACCACTGTTAATCCAACTTATCAGGAAGTTTGCACCAATACAACCGGACACGCCGAAGCTATTGAAGTTATTTTCGACCCCGAAAAAACAAATTTCGAAGAATTATGCAAACTATTCTTTGAAATACACGACCCTACTCAACTTAACCGGCAGGGTCCAGATGTCGGCGAGCAATATCGTTCTGCCGTCTTCTATTTGAATCAGGAACAAAAGCAAACTACTGAGAAATTAATAAATATTCTCAAAGAAAAAGGGCTAAATGTTGTTACTCAGGTTGTTCCCGCTACACCATTCTACGAAGCCGAAGAAAAACACCAAGACTATTACAGTAAAACCGGAAGCAAACCATATTGTCATTTCCGGATTAAGAAATTTTAGTTGTAAAATTCAAAAAATCACATTAATTTTGTAATTCTAAGATGGCGGTCTTAGCTCAGTCGGTAGAGCACCAGATTGTGGCTCTGGGTGTCACGGGTTCAAATCCCGTAGATCGCCCCAATAACAAAAGAAATCGTTTCACAAGCGATTTCTTTTTTTGTTTTTTGGCAACTTTTAGACTGAATTTACGTATTTTGTATATCTTTATGTTAATTTTTTTCGGAAGTTTTATGAGAAATGAAATTTTAAGGAAAATTCTTCCGCTTTTTACACTTTTATTTGTTGTTGGAGGGCAGAACGCTATGTGTGATATGAGACCAATCCAATTCACAAAGGACACTCTCGAAAATGGTTTGCAGGTTATTTATCATATCGACCGTTCTGCTCCGGTTGTAGCAACAATAGTTCATTACCGGGTTGGCTCCCGCGACGAAGACCCTAATAAAACCGGCTACGCTCACCTTTTCGAACATCTTATGTTCGAAGCTACTACCAATATACCTCGTGCTTCAATAGACAAATACGTTCAGGAAGCCGGTGGCGACCTCAACGCCCATACTTCTTTCGACGAAACTGTTTATTATCTTCGTCTGCCCTCAAACGAAATTAAACTTGCCCTTTGGATTGAATCCGAACGTATGCGTGGGTTGCTTCTTGAACCAGTCGGAGTTGAAACTCAACGCGGTGTTGTAATCGAAGAACTTAAAATGCGTCGCAACAATCAGCCCTACGGCACTCTTCTTGATGAAATTTGCAGTGCTCTTTTCCCCGGAAGCTCCTACCAATGGACTACTCTGGGTTCAGAGGAACACCTTCGCCGTGCTTCAATCGAGGATTTTCGTAATTTTTATAATAACTTCTATCAGCCCAACAATGCAACATTAGTAATTGCCGGCGATATTGATGTTGATGAAGCTCGCAAGTATGTTCGTGAATATTTTGGCTCGCTTCCGAAAGCACCTCAACCGAAGCGGTTTGATTTTCGTATTGAACCAATGAAGGGTGAGGTTCGCAAAAAAATTGATGATGAAAAAGCACAACTTCCCGCTATTTTTATTGGATTTCGCTCACCAGCTATTGGTGATGCAGACTACTATCCGATGACAATTTTACTCGATATTCTCTCTGCTGGCGAAAGCTCACGCCTCTATCAAACAATTGTCGATAAAGAAAGGCTTGCCGCTCAAGCCGGAGCTTTCCCATTTTCTCTCGAAAAATCCGGAATGGCTGCCTTCTACGCTATTGTTGCTCCTAATAAGAAAATCGAGGATATTGAAAAACTTATATTTAAGGAAATCAACAAGATTATTGAGAAAGGAATTACCGACGATGAACTCACAAAAGCAAAAAATATTAAAGAATCTGAGTTCATCTTTAGCAAAAAAGATGTTATGGAAAAAGCTCAAACTCTTGCACGCTACAATAGCTATTACAACGACCCATCTCTTATTAATGATGAATTGAAAAAGTTCCTCTCAGTTACAAAAGAAGATGTTCAGCGTGTTGCAAAACTATATTTAGGCACTCAAAATCGGGTTGTTCTTCAATATATCCCTAAAAAATCGAGCTAATAAGGAGATGAGAAATGAAAAAAATATTTGGATTATTAATATTATTAAGTGTTATTATGATTAATCTAAATGCACAGATAGATAGAAGCGTTCGTCCGGAACCTCTTCCGGAAAAAGAGTTTCAGTTCCCGAATCATACCACTCACAAACTTAAAAATGGTCTTCGAGTCTTTATCATCGAAGATAAAGAGCAACCCACAGTTGCTTTCCGTTTACTTATCCCCGGTGGCACTTCTATGGACAACAATTTGCCCGGCACTGCTGAACTTACTGCTGGTCTGCTTACCAAAGGTGCCGGCAAAATGAATGCCCTTGATATTGCTAAAACAATTGACGGTATCGGTGCTTCTATCTCTGCTCGTGCCAATGGTGATGCTATTATTGTTTCTGCCTCTGGATTGAAAAAGCACACCAAAACTATTCTTGATGTCTTCAAAAACGTTGTTGTCAAGCCTACTTTTCCGAAAGATGAACTGGAAAAACTTACCGAACAAATGATTGCCGGCTTGCAATACGAAAAATCTCAGCCAGAGCAAATTGGGCAAACCCTTGCTCGCAAAGTTATCTATGGCGATTCCCATCCATACGCTCTCAAAGCAAACGAAAACTCTCTACAAAAAATCAGTGTAAAAGAAGTGCAAAATTTCTATAATACTTATTTCATTCCTAACAACGCTACTCTTGCAGTTATTGGTGATGTATCTGAAAAAGAAATTATTCCCGCACTCGAAAAAGCTTTCGCTGACTGGAAGCAAGGCAATGCACCTAAAATCAATATCCCGGAACCAAAACCTCAACCTTTAGGTATTTATTTTGTTCAACGTCCAGCTTCCGAGCAAACTACCTTGATTGTTACTAATCTTGCTGTGCCTTATAAACACAATGATTATATTACGCTCGATTTGGCTTCTAAAATTATCGGTTCTGGCTTTGGTGGTCGCTTGTTCCGCACTTTACGCGAAAAATATTCCTTTACTTATACTCCCTGGGGATACCTAACTACTTCCAAATACATCAACCGTTTTGCTTGCGGTGCTGATGTCAATAGTGAAAAAACCGATTCTTCCATAAATGTAATTTTCGAGCAACTTAGCTCTCTTGCAGAACAAGGTCCAACAAATGATGAACTCAATAGAATGAAACGCTTTGTTATCGGACAATATAAACTATCTTTCGAAAATTCCAATTTCGTTGCTTCTCTGATTCAGGAAGCTGACTTTATGGGTATCTCGCTCGAGCAATACAAAAATTATACAAAAATTTTGGAAGAAATTACCTCAAACAATATCAGATATGTTGCCAACCAGTATTTAAATCCGCAAAAATCCCGAATTATTGCCGTTGGCGACCCATCTATTCGCCCAATGCTGGAAAAATTTGGCACTGTTTTCGACTATAATATTGATTTAGAGCCGCTTTCCGGTCCAAATGCAAAACTCGATGAAGTATCCTTGTCCCCAAAAGACCTTATGGAACGTCATCGCCGCGCTCTTGGTGGTGATGCAATCAATAATGTTCAATCAATCAAAAAAATTGCAAAGTCTAAAATTAATCTGGGCGGTCAGTCCATCGAAGGAGAAATTACACAATTTATTAAATCACCTAACAAAATGTATATGAAACTTGATATGCAAATGATGCAACAAGAAATTTGGATTGATGGCAATCAGGGCTATGTAAACGCATTTAGTGAAACTTCAAAACTCGAAGGAATGATGCTTGAACAATTGACCTTCGAGGCTACTCCGTTTGCCACCTGCAAACTGCTTGATATGGGATACAAAGTCGAAATCAAAGGCAAGAAAAACGGTGAAATTATTGCTGTTGCTACTTCTCCAAACAACGTACAATCTACTTATTACTTCGACGAAAACACTTATTTAATTAATAAATACGAAACTATTGAACAAGGACCTCAAGGACCAACACCACTAACTGTTAAATTCTCTAATTGGACTACTGTAGATGGTGTTAAGTTCCCAGCCCGTGTCGAAAATTTATCTTCAATCATTACAATGATTAATGATTATAATTTTGAACTTAATGTTCCATTCGATGATGAACTCTTCAAACCAAACAAATAATATGCTTGTTAAAAGTAAAAGAGGCTGTCTCAATAAAGGCAGCCTCTTTTTTTAAAAAATATTTCCAAAAGATTATTTAGATATTGATAATATTTCGAATCTATTGACGCCGGCTGGAACTTTTACTTCAACAATTTCACCAACCTTTTTGCCCATCATTGCTTTGCCAAGCGGTGAGTTTACTGCAATCTTGTTTTGCTCAAAATCAGCTTCCTCGGCACTTACAAGTTTGTAAGTAACAGTTGCGCCAGTGGCAAGATTTTTCATAGTAACATTAGAAAGAATATACACTTTGTCGTCTGGAAATTCCTCTGCTTTGATTACTTGCGCCTTGGCAAGTATCTGACTTAATTTTGCAATTCGCAGTTCTAACAGTGCTTGTTCGTCTTTTGCGGCATCATAGTCCGAGTTCTCAGACAAATCTCCGTGAGAACGTGCCTCTGCAATTTTCTCAGCAATTTCCTTTCGTTTGTGGATTTGCAAGTAACGAAGTTCTTCTTCGATCTCTTGCATCCTTTCCTTTGTTAGATAAATAGTATCCGACATTTTATCACCTTTATTATTAATGAATTATTTCCTTTCTATCTTATCTTGTGAAGAATATGTCCCATCTTTTCTTTTTTAGTTTTCAAGTAGTTATAATTTATTTCATTCGGTTCAATTTCAATAGGAACAAGCTCGACAACCTCTATTCCATAGCTTTCCAAGCCAACACGTTTTTTAGGGTTATTTGTAATCAGCTTCATTTTGGTAACGCCTAAATTGCGTAATATTTGAGCACCAATCCCATAATCTCTTGCGTCTGGCGGAAATCCAAGCTGTAAATTGGCTTCCTCAGTATCAAATCCCATTTCCTGCAATGCGTAAGCACGTATCTTATTTACCAACCCAATATTTCTTCCTTCCTGCCTCATATATAGCACAACTCCTTTGCCCGCATTCTCTATCAGTTTCATCGAATAATGCAATTGCGGACCACAATCACAACGCAAAGAACCAAATACATCACCCGTCAGACATTCAGAATGCACCCGTACCAGTACCGGTTCATCTTGCTCCCAGCTTCCTTTCACCAACGCAACGTGTTCTTTCCTGTCATAAACATTTTCGAAGGCAAACATTTCAAATTCGCCATATTCAGTTGGCAGATACGCTTTCGCGACGCAATGAACTAAACTTTCGCTTTTTAATCTGTATGCAATCAGATCTTTTACAGTTATAATTTTTAAGTTATGTTTCTTTGCAAATCCCATTAGCTGAGGCATTCGTGCCATTGTTCCATCGTCGTTGATAATCTCGCATATTACCCCGCAAGGTTTCAACCCTGCCAATCTCATCAGATCAACAGATGCCTCCGTATGTCCTGCACGTCGCAAAACTCCTTCCTTCACTGCAATTAACGGGAAAATATGTCCCGGGCGTAGCAAATCTTGCGGCTTTGTCCGGGCGTCTGCCAAAGCTCTGATTGTTGCTGCCCTATCGAAAGACGAAATTCCTGTTGTTGTGCCGTGAGCATAATCCACCGATACAGTGAATTTAGTCGAATGTATCGCTGAATTATCTCTTACCATTACATCAAGCTCCAACTCAGCGGCTCGCTCTTCTGTAATAGATACACAAATCAGCCCACGTCCGTAATTGGACATAAAAGTAACAGTTTCAGGAGTGCAAAGCTCCGATGCTGCAACAAGGTCGCCCTCGTTTTCTCGGTCCTCGTCGTCGGCAACAATTACCATTTTGCCGTTTGCGAGGTCCTCCAATGCTTCTTCGATTGTATTAATTTTGTATTCCATATTTTTTATATAGATAAAAAAATAAATCTTTCATCTACTATGATGAAAGATTTAAATATTAATAATTATTATTTACAGTTTTGCTGTAATTGCGTGTTTTTCAATTTTAATTTTTGTATTTTCAGCAATTTGTAATACTATTGTTTTATCATCTATTTCAGTGATTGTCCCGTGTATTCCGGCAGATGTAACAACTTTATCGCCTTTTTTCAGATTTGCAAGCATATTCTGATGTTCTTTCTGACGCTTTGTCTGTGGGCGTATCATAAAGAAATACATAATTAAAATCATAAATACAAAAAATATAATTGTCGGAAGAAAACTTCCTGCTCCACCTTGCTGTCCACCCGGTGGAGGTGCAAACATTAGCAAATTTGCCAATTCTAACATACTTCAGCCTTATTTTGAATAGTGAATAATTACTTTTTAAAAATGTAATATAATTATTTTTTTTCTAAATAACTACTTAAAAATTCTTTTTTCCATTGACGAAATTCCCCCGTAAGTATTTTTTCCCGGGCGGTTCGCACTAACCATAAATAAAACCGTATATTCTGCCGTGTCGCCAAAATTAATCCTAATATTTCTTTTGAAATAAATAGATGACGCAGGTAACCGAGAGTATAATTTTCATTGTCGCTGAAATACGGATCTATCGGTTCGTCCGAATATTTATACTGCTGATTCCTGATATTGATTTTACCTTGTGTCGTGAAAAGTTGTCCATTTCTTGCGTTCCGGGTTGGAAGAACACAATCAAACATATCTACTCCGCGTTCTATTGCTTCAAGTATGTTCTCTGGTGTCCCAACTCCCATTAAATATCGCGGTTTTTCCTTCGGTAGTATATCTGTTGTTAAATCTGTAAGCTCATACATCAGTTCAGTCGGTTCTCCTACAGACAGTCCACCAATCGAAAACCCATCAAAATCGTGCTGAGTTACTCTTTCAGCATATTCCTTTCTCAGATTTGAAAACATTCCGCCTTGACAAATTGCAAACTGGAATTGTCTGTGCTCCCACATTTGTGGTATTGATTTGAAATTTTCGCGACTTTCCACAGCCCAACGATACGAAAGTTCCATCGAACGCCTTGTGTATTGTTCGTCTGCTCCGTAAGGAACGCATTCATCAAGCACCATCATCACATCAGAACCTAATATCTTTTGAATTTCAACTACTTTCCTTGCCGAAAAAAAATGCCGTGAACCATCAATGTGAGAACGAAACTCAACTCCTTCGTCCGAAATCCTGCGCAAATCCTGCAAAGAAAATACCTGATAGCCTCCGCTATCAGTTAATATTGCTCTGTCCCAACTTATGAACTTATGCAATCCACCAAAATGCTTCATTACATCCATTCCCGGACGCAAATACAGGTGGTATGTATTTCCAAGAATTATTTTAGCGTCTAATTCGAGTAGATTTCTCTGCTCCAATGCTTTCACAGTGCCTTGTGTGCCAACCGGCATAAATATTGGTGTGGGAATATCACCATTGTCTGTGTGCAAAATACCGACGCGAGCTTTTGTCTCAGCGTCGGTTTTTATTAATTCAAAAAAATTCATATCTGTTTATTAATTAAATAACATCAAATCCACAAAACGGACGCAACACTTCCGGAACAAGCACGTGCCCGTCTTCTTGCAAATAGTTTTCAAGTATTGCAACCATTATTCGCGATGTTGCCAAACCGCTTCCGTTTAATGTATGAACAAATTCAGGTTTCGAATCCGGTGTCCTCTTGAATCGAATTTGTGCTCTGCGAGCCTGAAAATCTTCGAAATTCGAACAACTCGAAACTTCTAACCATTTTTCTTCACCGGATGCCCACGCTTCCAGATCGTATGTTTTTGCACTTGAGAAACTTGTGTCGCCCGAACAAAGCAAAATAACACGATAGGGGAGACCTAATGCTTTAAGTATTGCCTCTGCTTCGCCTACCAATCCTTCTAATCTGTCGTATGAGTCCTCTGGCTTTGTGAAATTTACCATTTCAACTTTATTGAACTGATGAACTCGTAAAAATCCGCGTGTTTCCTTGCCGTAACTCCCGGCTTCCCGACGAAAACAAGGTGAATATCCGGCATATTTTATTGGTAAATCTTCGCCACGCAAAATTTCGTTATTATGATAATTTGTTATTGGCACTTCCGCTGTCGGTATCAGAAAAATGTCGTCAGCCGCATCGTGATACATATCTTCTGCCATTTTGGGAAGTTGTCCGGTCCCAAACATTGAATTGCGATTTACAACAAATGGTGGCATAAGTTCTGTGTAACCGTGATTCTCAATATGATAATTAATCATAAAATTAATCAATGCCCTTTCTAATTTAGCTCCTTTGCCAACGTAAAAAGCAAATCCTCCGCCTGTAACTTTTGCTCCACGCTCAAAATCTATTATACCCAGATCCTTTGCTATTTGCAAATGATCCTTCTTGATTTTTTGCTGTTTGAGCTCGCCCCAAGTGCGAACAACTTTGTTTTCATCTGCACTTTTCCCAACCGGAACGCTCTCGTGAAGCATATTCGGTATTCTTATAAGAACTTGCTGTATTGCCTCTTCTATGTTGCGAAGTTCATCATCGAGCTCTTTTATCTTGTCGGAAACAACTCTCATTTCTTCAATTTTATCGTCGGCAGGTTGTTTTTGTTTTTTCAACTCAGCTATTTCTTTCGATACAACGTTCCGTAAATTTTTTAGCCTCTCGACTTCCTGAATAATTGAACGTCTCTTCTCATCAAGTCTTGGTATTTCTGTAACGTCTGCACTTTCATTTTTATTAATAATATTTTGCCTGACAAGCTCAATATTATCGCGAACGAATTTTAAATCTAACATAGTTTTCTAATTTTTGTTAAACAATTAATACAAAATTATATAATTTTTCTTACTTAATTATTTTTTTATTAAACATTTGCAAACCAGTACGAAATTTTCATCATAAACGAATGGCGGGCTTTTCTTCCTAATAAATCTGAAAAATCGTCTAACATTATTTTTTGATATTTGTCATATCTTGAGTCGTTTACCTGCCAAACTAAATATAACTGAGAACCCGGCAAAAATTCCCACCTTATTACCACACTCGAACGAAACGACTTGAAATAAAAATCCTGCTTTCCAATATTAAATTCATCATTTCCATCTGCAATTTTATAATAATTTTCGTTTTCTTCTATTGATGTCCCTGAATATTTTCCATACACTTTTAATGCGTAATTTTTTCTGTTCAATGCTTCTCCAAAAGATAAATATTTCCCGTTTGTGAAATACGGAGCAAAATACGATTCAAATGTGAAATCAGGAGAAATAGCATAATTTATTCTCAATGATGTCGAAAAAGTTTTTTGCCTGATTTCTCCAAATATATATCGTTTGTTATAAGTCTCAGGATTATTATTATCACGGGAACCTAAATATATTTTTGGGTCAATTTCCTGTGAATATGAAAAATCAATACTTATTTTGCTTCTATCAAAATTATGGAATAAATAAGTGCTTATGCTCGAATATTTTGTGTTGTCGAGTGCCCAGGAATAATTATAATCCACACTGTATTGCATTGGCTTGGACCAATCACTGCTTATACTGCCATAGAGATTATATGATGGAGCTAATGCCACCATCATACCACCTCGTGTTTTGGTATCACTAAAATAATGCGGCAGGTAATAAAAACCACCTTCAATAGAATATTTATTCAAAAATGTTACTCCATACGACATTCCAATCGTATTTTGTATTTGTTCATAATCCCAATTCATTACGTAACTTGAATAAGCATTTAAGTAATATGAATATAGATAATCGCTTGGCTTATTTTCCCGGTATGTAATTCCAAAGTAAAATTTGTGTTCGTCTGCGTGTTGCAGTTTGCCAAAATCGTTAAAGTTCAGCCCAGGAGTTTCCGTATAGTATTCAGCAGTCCAAATCCAATGTTCTCCTGCAATTTTCTTAAATCCAACTCTTCCTAATAATCCGGTTAGCCAGTTAGCATTAGTATCCACAGATAAATGCTTTGCATCGGGTCTTTGAAAATTTTGCGTAATGCTCGTCTGAATAATAGTAATTCTTTCTTTTGTGCCATTTATTGCCGAAAATCCAAGATTCCCATAAAATGAATAAGTTTTGTCGAACAAAAATATATTCCAGTCTATTCCACCCGAATATGCAGCATCATTATAATATTTGTGCAAATAGTCCTCGCTGTTTTGACGGTTCACAGCTGTCAAAATAGCACCGAAAAAAGACCCCGATTCATCCAATTCTTTCTGAGCCCTCACTACACTATATAAAGAATATGGCGATACAATCTGTTGCGTTTTTTTGTGCAATACTGTATCATAGTCTTTCCCGTATTCTTTATCGACAAATGCCGTCAATGCCGCATAAGACCATCCATCAGATGAACGTCCGGTGATTTTTGCAGCACCAAGTATGGTTGAAAACAGGGGATTTCTCGCATATTGTGAATACAATCTGTATGCAGGTGGCTCGCCTATTCTCCTCGAATAATAATAATCAACATTTGTTTTTCTGAATAATTGGTTTCCTTCAATAAAAAATGGTCTTTTCTCATCGTAATAAACTTCAAATTCTGATAAATTTACTACCGAAGGGTCTGCCTCCACCTGTCCGAAATCCGGGTTAATCGTTGCATCAAGCGTAACATTCGGTCCAAACCCCATTTTAAAATCTACCCCGACTGATTTTCTCCAGTCCCATTCATTAAAATATGGATGATTGCTTGATATATTGGGGTTCTTCTCTAATGTTGTGCTTACATATGGCAATAACTCAATTCTGCGTGTTTTGCGTATGCCTTCAATTCCGACAAGTTTTCCAAAACGCGATGCCCATCCGGATTGATTCTTTGGTATCATTACCCAATAGGCGTCTTCTTGTGTCGTCGGCGTGTATTGATTGACGTTCAAGCCAAAAACAAGTGTATCGGCATTCGGAAACCTCAACTGACTAAAAGGTATCGCATATTCTGCTGTCCAGCCAAGACTGTCAATATTTGTCCGTGCTTCCCATACAGGATTGTAGTTGTAATCCCGGTCTCCTTCGCTGTCTGTTGCGTGAAAGTAATCTGCTCTTACTCCTGTTGCTGTAACTGCAAAACTAACAGCCGTTTGCTTATTATTATATGTATCTAATATTATTATTATCCGTTCTGAATTGCTCATATTATCTCTTCTTGAAACGTACGCCTGTATTTTTTCAGGATTTTTTCTTTCCATTCGCGCCCCGATATACAAATATTCCTCGTCGTAAAGAAATCTTACTTCTATTTTCTCGCTTGGAGCGCCACCTTCAACTGGATCTTTTGTTGTAAAATCAGAAATTGGAATTGCTTGTCGCCAGTCTTCTTCCAGCAATTTGCCATCTATGTGAATGTTACTTTCTCTTTTCTTTGCAACAGCCACTTTTTCTGCCGAAAATGTATTTTGACCCGATACTATCAAGCATATAAATATTATACAAAAAAATATCATAGATACTCTTTCTTTGTAAATAAATCCCTACATTAACGCAAAAATACAGAAAAAAGTTACCATCAACTTAGTTTTTTTATTGTGTTAATTTTCATTTTTTTTATTACAAATAATTAATTCTATTTATGATTAACTGTCTTTCTGGAAAAGAATTTATGTAACAAAATAAAAATTAATTCGTTAAATTTGTCAAGATACATAGTCAAGTTTTAATAATACTAACTAAAATAATAGTTCTTTTTCCAATCTTTTATTTTTTCAGGAGGTCTTATGAAACAAGTAGTTGTTTTACTTATTTGTTTATTCTTTTTTAGCTCGGCTCTTGAAGCCAACCAAAAGATCAAATTAAAAGACATTATTAACGACATCAAAAAAGAGCTTACGAAATCAAACAAAAAGAAAGATAAGAAACCTAATACTACTATTGAAAGCCCACAACAGAACGATATGGAAAGTCAAACGTATTCTTTAAATGATGACATTATTGAATTTTTGAATATTCATAATAAAGAACGTGCTCTATTCAACATTCCACCACTCGAATGGAGCCCAGAATTAGCAAAAGATGCTGAAAAATGGGCTAAAATCATTCACGACAAAAATGTATTGCAACACGCAAGCAACTTAGATCAAGGTGAAAATCTATTCTGGGGTTCTTGTCATAGTTTTACTATGGCTGATGCTGCAAATTCCTGGCTTTCAGAAAAACGGTATTTAAAAAGTAATTACTATGAACCCAAGGCTGGTCATTACACACAAATGATTTGGAGAAAAACTCAAAAAATTGGTGCTGCAATCGTCAAAGGTAAAAACGGTACTTTTGTCGTTGCTCGATACTTCCCGGCTGGCAATTATATTGGAGAACCTATAAAATAGTATTTGGTGTATTAAAAATGTAATATTGTTACTATTGTCAAATAATTAACGACAATTACTATTATAAAATCAGGGAAAAGATCTTCAGAACTGTTGAAATTGAGTTTGATTTATTAGATGAAAATTATAGGTTAATGTGAATAATTCGAAGATAAATAATCGAGATTGAAACTTGTCTTGATTTTAAATGTTAGGTTATCAAATTTTTAATACATCAATTAGTAGTGATATAAAGTTCAAAAAACAAAAAACCGCAACCCAGTAATTGAGTTGCGGTTATTTTAATAAAAGAAATGTGCATAATTTTAATAGTAGAAATCAATTAAATTTTCATTCTTAAACCAACTTTTATTGGGAAGAAAGCAGTGCTGCTTCCTTCAGTAAATCCAATATGATAATTACCTTCAAGGAAAATACTTGAATTCCCTATTGGAAATTGAAATCCAGCCCCTAAAAGTAATGAAAACGCAAGTTCTGATGAACCTTCAAGGACATCAACATCTCCCATATATGCAATTTTTATATCATTTGAAGAAATATTGAAAAAACCTAATCCTCCAACTATATATGGAGCTATATTACTTGCATCAGAAGTTAATAATATTTTGGCATTCCCCATAATAGTAAGGATAGAGGCAGTCCCCCCTGAAATTGATACTCCAATGTTACTCAATCCATTTGATTTTAATACTCCATCTTCATCAATTCCAAACGATGAATAATCAATAGATCCAGATAATGTAGTATTTTTGCTAATAGAAAAACCAACTCCTCCACCTACATTAAAACCCATTTTCCAATAATCTGAAAAAACTTCAGGTTTAGATGGGATGGCTGCTCCTGCATTAAAAAACACTTCTTTCGTTGACTGTGCATTCGTTTGATAAACAGCAACAAGTAAAGTAAATACAATAAACGAAACAAAAAGGTGTTTTGGATAACTCATAAATCCCCCGAGATATTAAATAAATGATAAAAATTATTGCAAATGATAACTTAATGTAGGATTGAAAATTCTACATTTAAAAACAAATATAAATAAAAAAAATTAAAAAAACAAAAATATTTCATCTTAATACATACAAAAAAATCCCGGAAACTTCTTTCCAGGATTTTGCTTGTACCGGGAGAGGGATTTGAACCCCCGACACACGGATTATGATTCCGTTGCTCTAACCACCTGAGCTACCCCGGCTCAAACTTGGACTACAAAATTAATTATTCTTCTCGTAATAAACAAATAATTTTACGAACTTTCTAACATTTTTTTCAACTCATCCCGTATTCTTGCCGCCGTCTCGTAATCTTCGTCCCTTATCGCTTTCTCTAATTGCTCCTGCAATATATCAATCCGGCTTTTTGGTTGCTGTGGAGTTTGGGGTTGTTGCATCTTCTCGGACTTCTTCAGCATCTCGAACTCATCATAATCTTCGTCTGCAACTTCTTCTTTTTCTTCTCCTTGCGGAGCCACTCCTGTTTCTTGCAATACTTCTGCATTTACATATATCGGGCATCCTACTCTTACCGCTATCGCTATCGCATCGCTCGGTCGTGCATCTATCTCTATACCCAAATCTTCAAATACCAGCTTTGCATAAAAAGTTCCCTCGATTATATCCGATATTACTACTTCCGTCAAAGTCGCGCCCATCTGGTCCAGAATATTCTTAATCAAATCGTGCGTCATCGGTCGCGGTGGGGTTACTCCTTCCATTTCGAGTGCTATTGCTTGCGCCTCGAATGCTCCTATGATTATCGGCAATCGACGCTCTCCATCTACCTCCTTCAATAT
>JAOAGZ010000019.1 GCA_026415495.1 Eximiradius proteiniborus
GGCTTATAGGCACGAACACCCTCAAAAGCATTCAACCGCTCCATCATCACATTGCGATTATTTTCAAGGGTACGGCGAAGGTTTTCAACACCGGACTGAGTTCCATTCAAAGCACCAACTGCAGCTTTTTGAAGCACAACGCTAGGACCAGAAGTTTGGTGTCCCTGTATGTTAGTCATAACACGAATTAGATTTTTATTAGCAACAGCCCATCCGATACGGAAACCAGTCATAGAATATTGCTTGCTAATGCCATTGATAAGGATTAATTTAGAGTTTTCACCTAAATCATTGGCATATTCATAGCAATTAATTGGTTTACGTCCGTCGAAAATCAAGCGATGATAAATATCATCCATAATCAAATAGAGATTGCGTTTTTCGCAGAATTCAACGATATCGCGGATAAAATCTTCTGAATACATTGCTCCGGTTGGATTGTTCGGGCTATTAATGATAACACATTTAGTGTAGGAAGTAACAACTCGTTCAATATCCTGCATTCTTGGATAAAAACTTCCATCTTCCGGATATACGGGGACAGGCACTGCACCAATTAGTTTGCACATTTCAGGATAAGAAACCCAGTAAGGAGCCGGGAAGATACATTCTTCCTGAGGGTTAAGTATTGCCTGGAGAGCAACCATAATGGCTTGCTTAGCACCGCCGGAGATAATGACGTTTTCGGGTTCAACCTTTCTATCGTAGAAATCCTGAGTATATCTAATAACAGCTTGTTTGAGTTCGGGAATTCCATCGGCAGGGGTGTAACGAACTTCTGCACTATTTAGCAAAGAAACAGCTTGAAGAATCGCATCGAGCGGTGCTTTGGTTTTGGGCTCACCACCACCAAGATGAATTACAGGCTCACCTTTTGCCCGAAGAACAGCAGCGATTTCGTTAAGTCGAAGGGTGGCTGATTCTGAAATTGATTTTCCTATTAAACTAATACTCATAAATAAATACTCCAATAAATTATATAAATAAAGTTATTATGAATTAGGGAATATTGTCAAATAGTTAAAAAACGCTAATTAAGCAGTATCAGAAGAGATAAACTTTAGAGGAAGCGAATATTTGAAACGAAATATATTCATAAAATTCAATTCGTTATATAAATCACATTTATTAAAAAGCAAATATTATAATTTTCAATGAAAAAAAAAAATGAAATTCAGCAAAATAGATAACTGAAAATAAAAAAAAGCCCGATTTTTCAACCGGGCTTCTGAAAAAAGGTGTGAAACGTTATTTCACAACCGGGATATTTATTGTATAAATGCCTTTAGCAGTTACAATTTGAAGGTAGTAAACACCAGTAGAAAGTTGAGAGGAATTGAGCATAAACTGATGAGTGCCAGCATTTTGGAATTGATTTTCAAAGAAAATTGATTTTACTGAACCTGTAGCATCAACAATGCGGACTGTGGTATTGCCACTTTCAGGCAAAACGTAAGTAACAACTGTATAATCATTTGCAGGAAGAGGAGCAGCTTCGGCTTTGAATTGTGGAACTAAAGTTGTAGAATAATCATCATTAATACTTGTATAAACTTTATTTACAGGAGAATATTCTGCCCAAGGTAAGTCCCAGCGTTCAGTATTGAAAGCACCACGATATGAAACTTTATCGAAGTATGGGTCGTTTAGAGTAATTGCGGCATTCGAAGCAGCCCAATTAGCATTATTAAGATAGTCTGCATTGGTTTCTGGAAGTGGGTTAAATACAGCAGTTGTTCCAGGGAAAGCACCGGGCACTTTTGCATAAGCAGCAACCGGACCGGCTTGATTCATAAATCTATTTCCGTATTCAGTTTTAGCAAGCCAATTAGCATCAACATTTCCTTGCGGATTAGTGCCACTACCGAAATAGAAGAATTTATTGTTTTTAATTCCATAGAAATCATTAAAACGAACCATAATTGAATCGTTCGAAGCAGCAAGAACGGTATTATTATTAGTTAATTCAAGACCACCATTATAGCCCATAATAACAGAATTAACAAGGTTCATACGGCTATTGCGGCGAATTTGCACAGCTGTGAGATGTTTGGAATGGTATTTATTAGCACCTGTTCCGACTGTCCAACTTGTATCAGCAAGAGGACCAACAACAGTAATATTTGAGAAAATCGGGTTAGTGTAAGGAGTATTATATGACGATTTAGAATCGTTATCACTTTCAAAAGCTTCGGAGTTTGATTGGTCAGCAATATCCGGGAAACGAACAATAAGACAGTGTTGCACTTTACCACGGAAGCCATTATCAGTATCCATATCATCGTCAATAGTATTATAGGAAATCAAATATTTAGCATTAACAGTTCCACCGAACCATTCGAAAGCATCGTCGCCAGCATAGGAAACCATAACGTGGCTAATAACGGTGCGGCGACCGACACCACCCATAGTAAGCGAGTTAAGTTCGTTATCAGGAGATTCTGCAATACCGGCAAATTCAATGCGAACATATTGAACTACACCACTTGAATCGTTATCGTCGGCAACTCCGCCAATTGGACCATATTTTACATCTAAACCACCTTCGATAGCAGCTTCGCCAAGATTAGTAGAAGCTTTGCCAGCAATGATAAGCCCACCCCAATCACCACGGTCGCGATTACCGGGAGCAAATCCGGAGGTCATCACGATAGGTTTTGAAGGTGTTCCTTTGGCGTAGATTTTGCCACCGCGTTTAACAACTATTGCTGAAACATCATTAGGGTCGCCAAGAATGACTGTTCCTGGATCTATTCTTAAAGTAGCACCATCTTCAACATAAAGAACTTTTTTCAATTGATAAATTTTGGAAGCACTTAAAGTAATTGTATTAGTTAAGCTTCCACCAATAAGTGAGTCTGCAGTTGCTGGAGGAGGAGTATATACATTGATAGGACCCTGAATTCCATAGAGGTTTTCGTTATCCACTTCATTCATTTTAATCCATACCTCAGGTTTTCTTGGTAAAGTAATAACAGTTCTGCCCGAAGCAGCGTTTGCATTACTACTTGCAACATCTTTATAAGATTTAGCATTCTTTGCAAGAGCTAATAAGTTCCAAGGACCATTTGGGCTTTCGGACCATTTAAATTCGAAAGTTTTTCCCCACGTACGTTCGCCTGATTTAGTTAAAGTATCCCAAGTAATAGCAATTGTTTGACCTACGCGGTAAGTTGAATTTGCTTTTGGATCTTTGATAGTCAAAGAAGGTTCAGCAGCATTCAACGCATAGGCGAAAAGAAAAGTAACTGCAAGAAATAAAGCATTTTTCATCAGATAATCCTTATTAAGTGAACAAAAATATATATTAGAGCTTATATCCTATTCCAAATGAGAAAGAACGACCTTTGTTGGTTGAAAGAACATTGTGTCCCATTTGTTTCCAAGTTATGTTCTCGTTAAGAATATCCTTAGCAACAAATTTTATATCAAGAGTGTTGAAAATTGTTTGTGAAACAGATAAATCGATAACATTTCTCGGCATTTCGTATACGTGTGGGTCGCTAACTGGATAACGAGTAATATCAGCAACCTGTATAATTCTTTTACCAGCAACATTATAGCTTGTATTGACAGAAGTCCCCAATTCAGGATGGAAATAGAACAAGCCAATATTCAAAGAATATGGTGATTGCCCCCACATAGTTCGGCGGTCTTCGGCGTTATTTTGTCTGACTGTAATATCAGAATTAATCAGAGCAAAATTGAAATTAATCGAGAAGTATCGAGTCCAGTCCGAAATAAATCCAAGATTTTTACGAACTTCGAGTTCGGCACCATAATTAGTTGCAAGTCCGTTAGCATTAGCAAAGGTTCGTTTATAATTGCTGGAAGTACCTATAACAGATTCTTCTATAGCATCTTTGAATGATTTATAGAAGAGCGAAACTGAAATGACTTCTCCGGGATTTGGGAACATTTCCCAACGCAGATCGAAATTTCTGATAAGCGAGCGTTTCAAATTCGGATTGCCAGCTACGTCGCCCTGGAAATAGAAGTCGTAGAAAATAAACGGAGCGTATTCACGCAAAGATGGACGAGTAAGGGTTTGACTTGCCGAGAGCCGCAAATTCATTGTATTAGTGAGCTGATATATTAAATTGAAAGAAGGAAGAATATCTACGTAACTTTCATCAACAAAAGTTGAGTCGGTGTTGTTGGAAGCAATTGGGTATAGGCTCATAAGTTTCTGATTGCTACTTTCAATGCGAGCACCAGTGATTACTCTTAATTTATTGCCAGCAATTTCGAATGGGATATCTACCATAAGATAGCCAGCAAGGAGGTTTTCATTTGCTTTGTATGAATCGGTTGGTTTAGTTTCTTCGCCAATACCAAGACGAGACGGCTGGAAATTATCAGGATTTGAGAAAATCTCTTCAGGTTCGAGCAGAAAATCGTTATTGTAGAAGTCCTCGTCGCCCCAATTTGGAACGATGTAATTAAAATCATCATCATAATAGTACTTCATCATCAAAGTACCTTTGTTAATCACGAGCGAGCGGACATTGAAATCACGTTTTTTGTTTTCGAAGAGCAATCCAGTTTTTAATTTTAGTGTGCTAACAGGCAATGAAAAGTTCAAAGCACCGGAGAAAGCATCTTCATTAAGATTCGAGAAGAACCTACCAGCTTGATAGCCATTTCCACTTAAGTCGTATATATCAATATGCCAAGGATTATCTTCGTTAGCTTTGGAATAGCGAACACGTTTGAAATCGGGCTCGTCTCGTTTGGAGTTGGAATATCCAAATTTCCAGTCTAAAAATGAATTATTCAAAAACGATAAATTATGTTCACCTGTTAATTGAGTAGCAAATAAAGTCTTTTGAACAAACTGGAAACCATATTGACGAGTGATAACCTGATCTTTTCTACCAAGCATAATTGTAGTTTCATCATCAGAAGAATTATTATAAGTGTTTTTTATCGAAAATGTATTGTTGTCGTCTAATTTTAAAGCGAAGTTGAACATACCGCCTAAATTTGTTGAAAAAGTGGAGACTGTGCCACGGTTGAAATTATATACATTACCACTACTTTCTAAAGTAGCACGGAAAATTTCATCATAAGAGTATGAATTGCCATATAGTGCATTAGCGATAATACCAATTTCAGAATTGCCAATACGATAAATATCAGAGTAAGACATATTGATTGAGCCATTGAGAGGCGCTTTGATGGTATCGCGTTTCCAAGATTTGTGATTTAATGAACGGCTGATTTCAACCCATTCGTTTTGAGCTTGTTTGAGAACATTTTCGTCGTCAGAGCGAAGACGGGTAAAGAGATTTCTCATATCCTGCGGTGATTTAGGGAAATTTTTGGGTAGTTCCCGTGTTCCATCGTCAAAACCAAGCCAATCTCTTTTACCACCGTTGTAAGTAATAAATTTTCTATTGAAAGTAAGGTTATCGGTCATTGAAGTGCCGAAGCTAACTTTAAAGCTACGTGAAGATGGAAAATCGACAGTGTTAAGCTGAACCAAACCACCTGCAAAGTTTCCGGGTAAATCAGGAGTGAAGGATTTAGCAACATTAGCATTTTGGAGGAAATCTGCAGGGAACATATCGAACGAAAATGCTTTTTTATCGGGTTCGGTAGTTGCCAAAGCAGTTCCATTAAGAGTAGTATTATTATAACGTTCGCTTACACCACGGACATAGACAAATTTATCACCAACGAGAGTAACGCCGGAAACACGTCTTAAAGATTGACCGGCATCACCATCAGGTGTTCTTTTGATTTCTTCAATACTAATTCCATCGCTAACTTGAGATGAGTTTTTACGTTGAGCGAGAATAGCGGCTTCATTGTTCAACTCGCGACGAGCTTCAATGACAACTTCGTCGGTTTTCTTGATAGCAGAGGAAAGAACAATATTGAGAATATAATTTTGATTTTCTTTAAGTTCAATATTTTCGATAGTTTTTGTATTGTATCCAATGTAGCTTACTTGAATAGAATAAACACCTGCTGGCAAGTTCAAAATTCTGTATTCACCTTTAGTATCTGTGTAGGCTCCAATTTTTTTCCCAAGGATTAGAACCGAGGCACGACGGAGCACATCTCCGCTTTCTTCATCAATAACTTTACCAGAAATAGAAGCCTTAGACTGAGCCAAAAGAGAAGACGAAAGGCACACAATCATCAAAAGTGAAAACAACAATATTTTTTTAATAAAATAATACATAATTTAAAACTCCTCCGGTTGTGATTTTTTTATAAATACCTTTTTTCAGATAGGCAAAATTGCCTTTTTAAAATGAAGTCATAATAAACGGAAAGTTAATAATGAGTGAACTTGTGGCGAATATGGAAATGCTTGAAATATAATCTGTTTCAGAAAAACAGTTAATTTTATGTTAATAATCCAAAAAGAATATTTTGTAGTAAAATTTTAGTATTTTTGTAGTAGTATTAATAATATAGTTAATGATGAAGAGTTCGATAAATATCTCAGAAAGTTTTGGCAGTGGTTCAATCAGGAAAGTATTTAAATTAGCAATAATTTTTGCTGCCGGAATGTTTATTTTCAGGTTGGCTCAACTGCAATTGCTTCAAGGTAGCAAATATTTAGACGTTAGTCAAACGCAAGCAATCAAGCAGATTAGGATTGCCCCGTTCAGAGGAAATATGTTCGACAGGAATGGATTATTGATTGTGCATAATGAACCTTCATTTTCAATTACTATCACCCCATACGAATTCGATAGAGATCTTATTCCCTATTTGTCGAAACTAATAGGAATTAGCGAAGAAGAAATTATCAGCACACTTGAAAAGAATAAAAACTACTCACCTTTTGAGCCAGTAAAAATAATGAAAGATGCACCTTTCGAAGTAGTAAGCAAAATTGAAGAAAACAGCGATGAGTTACCGGGTGTTGAAGTGATAATTGAACCAAAGCGTCTATATGAATTCGAAGGGAATATGGCTCACCTACTTGGATATACACGAGAAGTTACACGCGGACAATTGGAAAAGCACAGATACTTGCGTCCGGGAGATATTATCGGGCAATCCGGCATTGAACAAACATACGATCCATTTTTGAGAGGACGGCAAGGAATACAATTTGTTGCTGTAAACAAGTTCGGACAGAGAGTAGCAAGTTTCGATAATGGAAAACAAGATATTCCCCCAAACAACGGATTTGACTTATACACAACATTAGATATAAAATTACAAGAGCTTGCAGAGAAATTATTAGAAGGCAAGCGAGGAGCAGTAGTTGCACTTGATCCTCAGAATGGAGAAATATTAGCTCTTGCAAGCAAACCTGATTACGACCCAAGAGCTTTCAGTGGGCGTGTTCCTGCCGATTTATACAAACAGTTATCAGAAGATCCCTGGAGTCCTCTATTGCATAGAGCGATACAATCACAATATCCACCAGGTTCGACCTGGAAAATGCTTGTAGCCATTGCAGCACTGAACGAAGGAATAGTCAATGAAAATACAACGATATATTGTCCCGGCAGCTTTACTTTTGGCAACAGGTCGTATAAATGCCATGGAGCACATGGAGCAGTAAATGTTCGCAGTGCAATAAAAGCTTCGTGCAATGTGTATTTCTATCAGTTAGGTCTGAAAATCGGAATGGAAAACTTAGAAAAATATGGTAAAATGTTCGGATTTGGACAAAAGACATTTATTGATTTGCCGAATGAAAAGTCGGGACGACTTCCAACAGTGGAGTGGTTAGAAAAAGTATATGGGAAAGGTGGAGCATCTGCGGGAAGACTTGTCAATTTTGGCATTGGTCAGGGAGAAATACTTGTTACACCACTTCAAATGGCAGCATACACGGCAGCAATTGCAAACGAAGGCACATATTATCAACCTCATCTTGTGAGAGCTATCTCGAATAACATTTCAAATAAGATTGAACCAGTAGCTTTTTCATCAAGAAAACTACCAATTGACAAAAAAATATTCAAGATTATTAAGGATGGAATGTTTGACGTTGTGAACGCACCGGGAGGAACAGCTTCGTATGCGAGGATGTCTACGGTTGAAGTATGTGGAAAAACAGGAACTGCACAAAATCCGCACGGGAAAGACCATGCCTGGTTTGTTTGCTTTGCACCAAAGGAAAATCCCCGAATAGTGCTTGCTGTATTAGCTGAAAATTCCGGATTTGGAGGAGCGGTTGCCGCACCAATTGCTAAACAGCTGCTCGAAGCATTTTTCCATCCTGAAACATTCGATAAGAATAAGATTTACGTTCCAAAAGATCCATCCCAGGAGGACAGTATTCCTGGTGAGGATACTGAAGTGGAAAGTGAGTTTCGCCAAGCAGCCTTGCATGAAGATATTAATCATTAGCAATAATAATAGGTGTTCATATGAAAAATATTTATTTATTTTCTTTATGTTTGTTGTTATTTAGCTTTGGTAGTGCACTTTCGCAAAAATATGCACAACCGGAAAGTGTTGTTTACGATCAGAAACGTGATTGCTATTATATTTCTAATGTTGGAGTGCAGGGTGTTTATGATGGTCAAATTATCAAACGCAGTTCTAATGGAACTCTTGAATATCTAATTGCAGTCAATCAGTTGCAAGATCCGAAAGGAATGTATATAGTTGGAGATACTCTTTTCGTTGCAGACAACTACAAGTTGTATTACATCAATTTAACATCCCGAACAATAGTTGGTTCGACACCACTTGGGCTGACTAACCTATTTTTGAACGATATTGTTGCTGATGAAAAAGGCTATATATACATTTCAGACACTTATCAAGCCAACATTTTTAAAGTAAAAGCGAGCAAACCAGACGAATTTGAGCAATTATCTTTTTTAGGACAGATGTCCAATGCTAACGGAATGATACTCGATAAAGAAAATAACAGAATACTGATGGTATCTTATCAACCAAATGCTTTGATTTATGCGTTAAGTTTGGAAACGTTTCAGATTTCAGTAATCCGGAATTCAAGTTTGAGTTATTTAGATGGAATAGCGAGAGACAAAGAAGGAAATTACTATGTATCAGCTTGGGGAAATAATAATTTGGGTGGTATATACAAATATGACAGAAATCTAACAGAGCCACCGACACTTGTTTATGGACCATTGAACGGACCAGCAGATATATTAATCGACACAATAAACAACATTCTTGCAATCCCTGAAATGGGTGCAAGTAAAGTTCATTTCATTAGTTTGAGCAATGAAATTCAGTCGCCGAACCTATTATTCCCACCGAATAATAGTAATGGTTTTGGCAGAAGTGTAGAATTAAAATTTTCAAAAGTATTCGAAGCGATTCGCTATGAAGTGCAAATAAGCAACGATGAAAACTTTTCAAATATTGTATTCGCAAAAGAAGTGAATGATACGCTACTATCAGTTGAGTTAGAGCAAGTATCGACAAAATATTATTGGCGGGTAAAAGCTATTTCCCTTACTGAACAAAGCGACTGGAGTGAAGTGTGGAATTTTACGAGTGCTGCAAATTTCTATGAAAAGCCAATACTATTGCAACCGACAAACGGGAATTTGAAAACTCCTCGTCAGCCTACATTTGTTTGGACAAAATCAAACCAGGCTTTATATAAGCTCCAGATTTGGACAAACGAAAAAGCTCAAGGAAATCCAATTATTGAAATAGGAAATATCACAGATACAACATATAAATTAAGTGTAAATCTTGAACTTCAAAATACTTATTATTGGAGAGTGATGGCATATTCTGGATATGTAAATAGCGGATGGAGCGAAATGTATATGTTCAATGTCAGCGAACAAGCACCCTCTGCCCCATTATTATACAGTCCTGAAAATGAAGCGACAAACATTTCACTCACTCCCCAATTCGTCTGGCAGAAAACAGATGCGGCAAACTATCGTATTCAAATAAGCAAAACTTCAAATTTCAACAGTATAGTACTTGATATTACTGAGCTTACAGATACAACTTACACGCCAACTGAACAATTGGAAGAAAACACACGCTACTGGTGGAGAGTGCGTGCCTATACAGGCTCGCAAGGGAGATGGTCGCCGGTTTATTCATTTACTACACTGAATTTATCGACAGTCAATGAAAAAGACAATATGAGATTAAAGATTTATCCAAATCCAGCTAATAACTACATTAACATAGAATCGGACGAGGGAATTTCTCAGGTTACGATTATTAATAGCATAGGTCAGTTGGTTGGACAATACAACATAAATGAAGAAAAAACGTTTAGAATTTATTTTGATAGTATTAGTTCTGGTAACTATTACATATTATTTAAATTGAAGAATAATGATTATCTGAAAAAATTAATAATCGAAAAGTAATATGATTGAAAAAATAAGGTCAATTGCTATTGAAGCCGCTTATGAAGCAGGGAAAATACTCAAAGAAGGCTATGGTAAGAACATAAAAATCGGGTCGAAAAGTGGAGTAAATGATTTAGTAACTGAATATGATATTAAATCAGAAAAAAAGATAATGGAAATACTATCATCAGAATTCCCCGGTAGCAATTTTCTTTGTGAAGAAAGCGGAAAATCGGATAAAACTGAAAGCCCAATCAGGTGGATAATTGACCCATTGGATGGAACTGTCAATTATGCTCACAAAGTCCCAATTTTTAGTATAAGTATTGCAGCAGAGCTTGATGGAGAAATTGTTGCAGGAGTTGTGTATCAACCAATGTTGGACGAGTTGTTCGTTGCAGTAAAAGGGCAAGGGGCATTATTAAATGGTGAAAGGATTTTTGTAACAAATTGTGATGATATAAATCGGTCGTATCTTGTTACCGGATTTCCATATAATGTTGGAGAAAATCCGGGTAATTGCATAGAGGTTTTTGTTGATATAGTTCAGCTTGGAATACCGGTCCGTCGTCTTGGTTCGGCAGCATTAGATTTGGCGTATGTAGCGGGCGGACGTTTTGATGGTTTCTGGGAAATTGATTTAAATCCTTGGGATGTTGCAGCGGGAATATTATTGGTTGAAGAAGCAGGCGGCAAGGTGTCTAATTTCGACAGAAGCCCATATAAATTAGGTGATAGAACAATATTGGCAACTAATGGATTGCTTCACATAAAAGCAAGCGAGTTAATAACAACTTGTTCACTTGAAAGGAGGAAAAGATGAACATAGCCGTAACTTATATGTCTGGCTCCGGAAATTTATTTACTGTGATAGATGGTAGAAATTATAACTTTTCGTTGAAGGAACTATCAAAACTTGCAAAATTTCTTTGTCATTCTAATCAATTTAACGGAGTGAGAACAGAAGGACTGATAGTAATTCAAAGCCCGAAAGATGATAAAGTAGATTTTGATGTAGATTTCTTTAATCCCGATGGTTCAAGCGGAATGATGTGCGGAAATGGTGGAAGATGTGCTATTTTTTATACAAATAAACATAAAATTACCGAGAACAAAGAACTTAAATTTAGATTTTCAGGGAAAATATATTCGGGAAGAATCAACGACAAAATAGAAATTGAATTCGAGCCACCAAAAGAAATTCGCCCTGTTAGTATTGATATTAACGGACGTAATTATAACGGGACTTTTGTCGATATTGGAACTGAGCATTTTGTATTGGAAATAAAGGCAAATACACCTGATAGTTTCTATAAATTAGACATCACAAATTTAGGTAAGTTCATCAGAAATCATAGTTATTTTGCTCCGAAAGGGACAAACGCTAATTTTTATCTTGAATGGAACGGGAAAATCCTACTGCGGACTTATGAACGCGGGGTTGAAGCAGAAACAGGAGCTTGCGGAACGGGCGCAATATCAACTGTATTAGCGTATCAGAAAAATAATATTGCAAAAAGCATAACAGAAGTAATCCCAACTTCCAAAATACCAGTTTGGGTTGAAGTAGTTCGCAGCGGAGAGCAAATTGAAAAAATAATATTATCAGGACCTGCAGAAATAATAGGTTCGCAGGAAGTAATATTGCCTGATAACTTTATGGAGATTGAAGCACGAATTGGATAATATCGGCGGCGGTGCGTGCTTGTTCGGAAGTAATTTCTAAATAAAAGACAGCCCGAATAATTTGTCCATCGAAATGGCTTAGCAATAAGCCATTTTTTTTTGCATTTATCAATGAAATCAAGAGGATTTACAGAAGAGGAAAGTTCAAATCTAACAATATTTGTCTGGATACGGGACATATCCACATTGATTTGTTCATTTGCTGAAATCAATGAAGCGAACAACCGAGCATTTTCGTGGTCTGTTTTAAGTCGCTTAAAATTATTTTCAAAAGCGTAAATTCCAGCAGCGGCAAGAATACCAACCTGCCGCATACCTCCACCTAATATTTTTCTCCAATGGCGAGCTTTTTCTATATATTCAGCGTTCGACAAAATGAGCGAGCCAATAGGGGCTCCAAGCCCTTTCGATAGGCAAACAGAAATTGTATCGAAATATTTAGCGTATGTAGCACCATCAATCCCAGTTTCAACAATTGCATTCCAAATCCGAGCCCCATCGAGATGAAGTTTGATATTATAAGAGTCAGCTAAATCGTGAAGTTTTTGAATATATTCGATTGGAGCAATGGTGCCACCGTGTCGGTTATGAGTGTTTTCCAGACAGATTACAGATGTTTTTGGGAAATAATATATATTTGGTCGGATAGCATTTTCTATTTGATTTAAATCGGGAAAACCGAATTGAGAACTGATTGTTTTAATTTGAACATTTGAAATAATTGCAGGGGCGGCGGTTTCGTAGTAAAAAATGTGAGCATCGGCATCAGCAATTATTTCGTCGCCTGGTGAGGTGAGCACTTTCAGACAAAGTTGGTTGCTCATTGTGCCAGAAGGAACAAATAGAGCAGCCTCTTTACCGAAATAAGCAGCAATTTTCTCCTGAAGTAAATTGGTAGTTGGATCTTCGCCATAGACGTCATCCCCGACTTCGGCACTGGAAATGACCTGCCGCATTGCTTCATCGGGACGAGTCAGAGTATCACTTCGCAGGTCAATCATCTTAACTTTCTTTGAATTTCTTCATAATTTCTTTTGCATTACCTTTTTTCTTGGGAACAAGAAGAACAGTTTTTGGTGATAGAGTATCAAGAGTTTGTCGCTTCATACTTGGGTAATAAACACCGGTAAAAATATGACCTTCAGAAATATAAGCTAAATTTTCACTTAATATAGGACTACTGGAAAATCTTTTTTGTATCATTTCTTTCATTTGTTCCGGAATAGCAGTTGTATCGTTTGGATTATAAATATAGGCAATCAGAACATCAGGGGACATATGCGAATGGATTTCATCTTTTGGAATTTTACTATCTTTATATTTATCAATAATTCTTTTTTGCATTAATTCTTTTGAAATCTCAACAATTTTAGAGCTATCGAGTTTATTAACGGCAACGAAAAGAAAAGTTGTATTGCCACCTTCATTTTCGTCGTAAATTTCATCAATAATTTCATATTTGAAGGATTTTTGGAAAAGAAAGAAAGCAGCAACAATAATAATCGCTAATGGAACAAGAAAATATAATAATTTTTTTGGCATAAAACACCATTTATAGAATATGAAGAAAATCTTGTAAGTAAGGAGTTGCAAAAGTGCTAAAAGCGAGCATAATAATACCAATGCTCATAGGAACAACAAAATTATCATCCATTTTTAGTTTTTTAGAAGAGGCTTCAGCAAATCCACCCGCTATTGCACCAAGAGAGCCGGCGATAAAATAAGACACAGGAGCATTGAATGAAGTGCCGATGACGAATACAGCAGCTATAGCGGTTGTAATGAAGGCGATAGTCCCTTCCCACGATTTATTGAAAAGTTTATGGCGACCAAATTTTCTGCCGATAAGAGCTGCGGCAATATCCGAAACGATCAAAATTGTGAATGCTGTAACAGCAATAATCTTTGGGAAAATCAGGATGGTAATTACAGCAGAAATAAGAACCCAAGAAGCACCATTAAGTAAAATTTTATTCTTTTTTCGTTCGTGTTTTCTTAGAATACCACCAAAAAGTTGCTTATAAATCTTACGTAAATACTCATTTTTTTTAGTAGAAATATCAATAGTAACCATAACAACAGCGAGAAAGAACAAAATTACAATTGCTGTTTTCCTCTCGACAAAAATATATCCAATTGGTATAGACAATGAACATAAATGAATTAGCTTACGAACAACTTCTTGATGATAAGGTATTTGCTTTTTTTCTTTTTTATCAATTTTCAAATCAATCCCATTACCATTCTGGGATTTTTCGACAAGTAACTGATTATCCAAATTATTTTCAAGTTGTTTCGTTGTATTCATAATTGAAATTAATTATTATCAGATGTAAAATACAAAATTATGAAAACTTTAACAAAAAATGCTAACGCAAAAATAAACATCGGGCTTCAAGTATTAAACAAACGAAAAGACAATTATCATAATATTAACTCAATTTTTGTTCCTATAAGTCTTTGCGACGAATTAACAATAAGCGAAAGCAACCAATTCGAACTTCGAAGCAATGTTAAATTCAACATTTCTGATGATGAAAACCTCGTTATAAAAGCAGCTAAAAAATTCAATGAGGCACTTGGTATAAGTAAATCATACAAGATAAATTTGCATAAAGAGATACCGATGCAAGCTGGGCTTGGCGGTGGTAGTGCAGATGCAGCAATTGTATTGAAGATGCTCAACGAAATGAACGGTAACCCATTCAGTGATGGATACTTAGCAAAACTTGCCCTTGAAATTGGTTCTGACGTTCCATTTTTTATTTTCAACAAGCCGGCAATAGCAAAAGGGCGTGGAGAAATACTTAAATTTATTGAGTTTAAAAATGATATGAATGTGTTAGTAGTTTTTCCGAACGTTAATATTTCTACAAAAGACGCATACGAAGCGTTGCAAAGGACAGAAGAACCAGTGCAGGAAATTGATTTTTATTCCGCATTGAGCGCGGGGCAGCATCACCTGATAATAAATGATTTTGAACAATATGCAACTCAAAAACATAAAGAAATCAAAGAAATTAAGGATATTCTTTATGGAAATGGCTCATTTTTTGCTTTAATGAGTGGAAGTGGTTCTGCTGTTTATGGGATGTTTCATAGTTTAGAAGAGATGGCAAAAACAGCAGAAAAATTACATAACTATAAAACATATTTTTGCAAAACTATATAGAAAAGTATGAACATATTACTTGTATCGGCAGAAATTGAACCATTTGCGAAAACGGGTGGATTAGCAGATGTGTGTGCCACCTTGCCAAGAGAATGGCAAAGACTTGGACAAAATCCAATCGTTGTGATGCCCAAATATGGATTTATTAATGTTGAAAAATGGGGATTTCGCCCAACATATCTTACATTAATTGTTCCGATGGGCTACTGGACAGAGTTTGCACATATATGGGAAGGAACACTTCCTAACAGCAATGTCCCAGTATATTTAATTGAACATAATCATTATTTTGATAGACCGGGGATATACGGCGAAGCTAATGAATATCCTGACAACAACAGAAGATTTATTTTTCTTGCAAGGGCGGCGTTTGAGGTAGCAAAAGCATTGGATTTCACACCGGATATTATTCACGCACACGATTTTCATACGGCATTTGCTATGCCATTTCTGAAAGCAATATATAGAAAAGAGCATAGATTTTCGAAAACTGCAGGAGTATTCACAATTCATAATCTTGCATATCAAGGACGCTATGAACCGCACTCAACAATGGAATTTTCGACGTTTGGAATGAAGGAGTTTTATCCGGGGTCGTGGTTTGAATATTATGGAGGTGTCAATTTTATGAAAGTCGGGATAATGTTTGCTGACAAAATTACAACAGTAAGCCCGACTTATGCACGAGAAATTCGCTATCCTTATTATGGTGAAGGACTTCACGATGTATTAAATTATCGAGGAGCAGATTTAATAGGCGTGTTGAACGGAGTTTATTATAATGACTGGGATCCGAATGTTGATAGATTCATTTATAAAAACTACAACATAGACAGCTTATATCTGAAAAATGAGGTCAAGAAGAGTTTTCTATATGAAAATGGACTAAATGATTATGATTATCTGGATAAGCCTCTTATTGGAATGGTGAGCCGACTAACAGAACAGAAAGGAATTGACTTAGTGCGTTATAAAATCGAGCAGTATTTAGCAGAAGGAGCGTTCAGGTTTGCGTTGTTGGGTTCCGGAAATAAAAACGACGAAGACTTTTTTGTATATCTTAAATGGAAATATCCGAAAGATGCATTAATACAAATAGGATACAGCGATTTACTTTCGCATCGGATAATTGCTGCGTCGGACTTTTTCTTAATGCCATCGCGGTTTGAGCCTTGTGGACTAACGCAGATGTATTCGATGAAGTATGGGACAATACCGATTGTTAGGCAGACGGGAGGTTTAGCAGACACGGTGTTTGAATACAATTATGCAACAGGAGAAGGCAACGGATTTAATTTTTATCAATATAACGCAGATGATATGGCTTGGGCAATTCGTCGGGCATTATCTATATACAACAATCAGCCACACTGGGATATTATCCGGCAGAATGCAATGAAAATGGATTTCTCATCGAGCAAAACTGCAATGGAATATCTAAAAGTGTTTACCTGGGCACTCGAAAAAGTATAAAAAAAGGAGGCAAAAAATGCCTCCTTTTTTTTATAAGTTTAATTCTTATTTAGCTTCTTCGGCTTTTTCTAAAATAAAGAAATTAATACCTGAAACTTGTTTAGCCATACCGTAGAGAGCAATTTTTTTGCCTACGAGAGGAATAATTTTTTCTACAGCATAGGTATTGTCATTTTTGTCGATGACAACATAGTAAGTTTCAGCAGATTTGAAAAGCAGGAAAGCACCATCTTTAAACATTTTAGTAGCAGCTTGCACATCAGCAAGAGGAGTATTGTTGCCTTGAGCAGCTAAATCGAGGTTGATAAGTTCGCCAGTCAAGGGTGTTTGAGTAAAGTCGTTAGGGTCTTGAGTCTGCTTGAGAGCTTCTTCCATAGTAGGAGTTTTTTCTAATTGTTCAGGTTTAGGTTGTTCTTTGCAAGCAGAAACAACGACCATTAAAACAGCAAGAAACAATAATACTTTTTTCATTTATCTACTCCTCTTTATTCCACAGGTTGCATTTGTTTAGCAAAAATAACAGCGAAGCCATTGATATAGCGGACTTCGCCAGCAACGCCAAGATTTTTCACCCCAGCAAATTTTGCAAGACTGCGACCATCGAAAGCATTTTTAGCATTATAGACTAAATAAATCTGGTCGGCTGATTTAAGAGCAAGGGGCTGATTTTTTTTGATCATTTCATCAGCTTCAGCTTTTGTAACGATGGGATCTGCACCCATAGCTAATTTTGTAAGGCTAATAACTTGTCCAGTAACATCAGCTTTAAACTGCTGAGTTTTTGCTGCCTTTTGAGGTTGAGCGACGGGCTTAGCAGCTTCCTGAGAAAGAGTTTTTTTAGTTGCTTCGGCAGGCTCTTGGGGAAGAGTCTTTTTGACAGCTTCCTGAGCATTCACAGCAACGAAAAGGAAAGCGAAAAGGCTTAACAAACCAAATATTTTTTTCATAGTCGAACTCCATCAATATTAGTTAGAAGTTTTAGCGTAAGGAACACCAGCAACTTTTTGATAAGAGATTTTCATCTTGATGTATCTGTCGTTGCCCGAACCTTGCAAGAAACCAGCACTGCCACGTTCAACCAGAACTTTAGCATAATTATAACTTGTTTGACCTTGGCGAAGAATACGAACGACAAAAACGATCCCAGTATTTGAAGAGTCGTCAAGCTGCAAAAGATTTATTTTTTGTTCAGCAAATTCCAAAGTATTAAGAGATTTATTTTCAAAAACATTATCAAGAGTATTAGTCTTCCAATAAGTAGTAGCAATTTCAACTTTATCGGTTGGAGTTCCGGTTCCAATGCTAATTTGGCTTGCAGAGCCAAAGAACAAGGCACCAGATGTGCGATTGTCTAAACCAAGGTGCCACTTAGTTTTTTCAGTAGCTTTCAGATTTTCAGGTTTGTTGTTTGCACCATAAATAGTCAAACCAGAACCATTTTGAGATTCGTAAACATACATTCTGATGTCGTCTGTTTCGAAGCGAGTAGCTGGTGACCAAGTAACAGAAGTTGAGCCAGTACTTGTTTTGTTGTCAGAATTAACAGATTTCAAAGTAAAAGTATAAACAACTCCTTCCTGCAAACCAGAAACTTTGTAGTTATCAGTTTTTCCAATTTTAATAGGCGTCATTGGGTTGCCACCAGTAACAGTAAGTTCATAACCAGCAAACCAGCTTGAATCGTGACTTGCAGATTTGTCCCATTTTAGCAGAACTTCAGTTGCACTAATCGAAGTAGCACGAAGATTAGTCGGAGCAGCAGGAATAGGCTTATCAGAAGAAACAGGATCTTCTGTATCTTCCTCACAAGCAGTAAAAATAAGAGTGCTGAGCGATAAAAACGCAAGCAAACTAAACAATCTTAACAATTTCATAAAAACCTCAAAAATGTTGAAAAATTAACAAATGATGATTAACGTCATATCTATCGCAACTATTAACGAAATTAACTTTTTTTAAGTGTAATTTATTATGAATAACGAAACTTTTTTTGAACTGTTACAGCGAATTGCGAAATGGATAATCAGATATTACGATAATATCGAGAGCTATCCGGTGAAATCGCAAGTCGAGCCTAAAGAGATTTACAACAAGGTTGCAAAGCTCGATAACCAAACACCTGCAAGTATTGATGAAATAATGTCTGATTTTGAAAAAATAATATTGCCAGGAATAACGCATTGGCAAAGCCCTAATTTTTTTGCATATTTTCCGGCAAACACCTCTCCCCCATCGATTCTTGCCGAAATGCTAACATCAGCAATTGCCGCGCAATGTATGGTTTGGGAAACTTCACCGGCAGCTGCGGAATTGGAGGAATTCACGCTAAATTTGTTGCGTCAGTATATTGGATTGCCGGAAAGCTTTAGTGGAGTAATTCAAGACACTGCTTCGACAGCAACGCTTGTTGCATTAATAGTAGCAAGAGAGAAAAAATCTTCTTTTTCAATTAATGAAAACGGGTTCGATGGAAAAAACTACAGAGTATATTGCTCGGAGGAAGCCCATTCATCTATTGAAAAAGCAGCAAAAATTGCAGGATTTGGAAGAAAAAATGTAGTTAAAATTGCAACAGATGAAAATTTTTCGATGCAGGCTGAATTACTTGAAAAATCTATCATTGAGGACATTGAAAAAGGATATATTCCGTGTGCAGTTGTGTCGGCATTTGGGACAACGGGTTCGACAGCGATAGACCCAATAAACGAGATTGCAGAAATAGCCTTAAAATATGATTTATTTCATCACGTGGATGCAGCATTGGCTGGCTCGTCGTTGATTTTGCCTGAAATGAGGTATATTGCCGAAAGCATCGAAAGAGCTGACTCAATTGTATTTAACCCGCATAAGTGGCTGCTGACAAACTTTGATTGTTCAGCACATTTTGTAAAAGATAAGGAAACACTTATCAGAACTTTTTCTATAACACCTGAATATTTAAAAACATCAGTAGATGAACAAGTAAATAATTACCGGGACTGGGGAATACAGCTTGGAAGGCGTTTCCGTGCATTAAAACTGTGGTTTGTTTTGAGATATTATGGATTGGAGGGATTGCAGAATTTTATTCGGGAACATATATCGTTTGCAAAATATTTTGCAGAAAGTATTATTGCAGAAGGTGATTTTGAATTGCTTGCTCCTGTTAATTTCAATACCGTGTGTTTCAGATATATTGGATACAGTGAAAAGACGAAAATTGATGAGGTTAATGAAAAATTGCTGAAAACACTGAACGATAGTGGCAAAATATATATAACACACACAAAACTAAATGGAAAATATACAATTCGATTTGTAGTTGGGCAAACAAATACAAAAAAGCGGCACGTAGATGCCGCTTTGGAGCTAATTAAACAAACTGCGAGGAATTTAGTTTAGGCTGCAAGAACCACCACAACAACCACCAAAATCGCAAGAAGAAGACATTTCGGATGAACTGCCTTGCGAAAGAAAACCTGTGGTAGACATTACTTTTCTGTAAGCAGTGGAATTGCAGTTTGGGCATACGATAGCACGTTCATCTTCGCGAACTTTGTGGAAAATTTCGTATTTTGCACCACATTGTTCACATTTGTAAGTGTAAATCGGCATTATACTACATAAATTTGTTTTACATTACTCTACATTCATATAGACGAGAGATTAACTTTTATATTATGAATTATTTTTTTCTTTTTAAATTGCAGTTTTGTTTAATTATTCACTGATATTAAGATGAAAACAAAGCAAACTGAGAAAAATAAGGCTATTGAAGTCAAGTCAGGTTTCTACTGGTATATAGCAATTGGGGTATTTCTTTTAACGACAGCGATTTTCTTTTGGGAGCATTTGTTTGGAAGTGCATATTTGTGGGAAGACTTTGCCGAGTATATATATCCTGTTCAGACATTTGCAGCAAGGGAGTTTGCACAGGGAAGAATACCGCTTTGGAATCCTTTTGCATTTGCAGGAATGCCATTTTTGGCAGATTTGCAGGTCGGATTCTTCTATCCATTGAATAGAATATTAACGTTATTTGTCGGAGCGGAAGGAACCTTGCCAGCAAAAATGCTTGAATTATCATTGATAATTCATTTTTTTATTGCCCAGATTTCGATGTTTGCATTGATGAAAAACTTAAAAGTAAGTTTATGGGGAGCAATTTTCTCGGCAATAACTTATTCATTTTCATTTTTGCTTGTGTGCCACGCGATACATCCAATGATTGTAATGCATTTAGCCTGGTTTCCATTAATATTTATGTATTACCATAAAGCAAATTCACAAAGTTCAATTGTATCGGCAGTAATTTCCGGGCTATTGCTGGGAATGGTAATGCTATCCGGCCATCCTCAAATGACACTATTTATTTCACTTTTCCTGGGAGTGTATTTCATATGGAATTTGATTGCCGATATTATTAAAAAAACAATTACTTCGAATTCTATCATAAAATATATAGTTGCGTCATTATTGCCATTTATGATAGCGGCTGGAATATTTCAAATTCAATATTTGCCATCAAGCGAGTTAGCAGAGAACTCACGTAGGCAAGAAATGTCATTTGAGGCAGCTTCGGAAGGTTCGCTCGAATTACCGCAGATTATTACATCAGTTGTTCCTAAATTTTTCGGTTATTATGATGCAAGTGCAAATCCCAAAGTTCCATTTCAGTTGAAAAAGAATACAAGTGAAGGCAAAGTTATCACTTTACCATATTATTATTACTGGGAAACTGCTTATTACTTTGGGGTTGGAACTTTAATACTTGGGTTTGTCGGAATAATTGGATTGATGAAAACCAACAGAATGGTAGCTTTTTTAGCTACTTTTTCGCTGTTTGCATTGATATTTGCGATGGGAAGCAATGGATTTTTGTATTATTTGTTTCATAAATTACCGTTTTTCTCCCAGTTCAGAATGCCAGCAAGAATGGCATTTGCGATTGCGTTTGGCTTTTCGTTAATTGCGGGATTGGCAATTGATAAACTGCGCGATTTCAACTTCAAGCAAATTATGTTAGCAACAGCATTTCCTCTGCTTATTGCGCTACTGACAGCAACCGGGATTTTGCAGTCATTTTTTAGTTTTGAAGAAAGTTCAGTTTCGATAATTCAGAATTACGGAGCAACTGCATTATTTTTTGTTGTTTCAACATTCATAATTATATATTTAGCAAGCAAGAAGAGATTATCAATATCGATTGCTGCAATAATTTTGGCTTTGCTTGCATTTATTGATTTATATGTAGCTGGAGCTGATTTTAATCGTTCAAAGGAAGATTATTCGAAGCAATATCAACTTCCAGAACAAACCCTGAAAGCGTTCAAGTCAAATTATCCAGACAATATTTTCAGAGTAAATTCAAGGATTTACAATCCACCTTTTATGGCAATGAAACGTAATCAAGGGATGATTTCGGGGATTGAACTGCTTGAAGGATACAATCCGTTAGTATTGGAACGGAATGTGCCTCCACTGAACCGGAACGAAATTCACAAATTATTCAATGTAAGATACGAAATAGCGATTGACACAATGAGGATGTCGCCATATTTTGCTGAACGAGCAGACCGTATGCCGAGAGCGTGGCTTGTTGGTTCTGCAAGAGTAGTCGAAAGTGAAAAAGTAGCTGACTTTATGAAAAACGAAGTGATAGATTACTCTAAAATTGCAGTAATAGAAAAGCAACCGAGTGTTAATTTACCAAACGAGATTGACACAAATTTTGCAGGAGTTGCAAAAATTACTCATTATTCCCCAAATTCGATAGTAGTCGAAACAAGTTGTGATAAGCCAAGCTTGCTCTGTTTGAGTGAAATATATTACCCATCGTGGATATCTAAAGTGGACGGAAGAGAATCTGAAATAATTCGTGCCAATTATTGTTTGAGAAGCATAGCACTACCAGCAGGTAAACACACTGTAGAGCTTATAGCACATTCCGATAAATTAGTAAGTGGAATGTGGATAACATTATTAACACTTGCTTTCTCAGTAGTATTAATTATTGTGTTTAGAAAGAAAGAATAATTTGACTGAATAAAAATTTGAATTATTTAATTTTTTTTCATTATTTTAATTTAGTGAAATTGTTTTACTAAATTCAATTACTAATGGAAATATTTCAACACATTTTTCCTATCAAAAATCCAGTAGCAGAGTTCGCCATACTTATGCTAATTGTGTTGATATTTCCTGTATTATTCAAAAAGTTAAAAATTCCGAGTATTGTGGGATTGATCATCGCTGGAATGATTGTCGGACCACACAGTTTAAACATTTTAGACAGAGACGACAGCATTATAATGTTGGGTTCGATTGGGCTACTGTACATAATGTTTTTAGCAGGGCTTGAACTTGATTTAAAGCAAATCAAAACAAACAAAAGATACAGTGTGCTATTTGGGATAGCAACATTTACTATTCCGCTTGTGCTTGGTTATTTGCTGTCGCATTTTGTGCTTGGATATAGCGAAATAGCATCATTAATTATTGCGTTGATGTTTTCGACACATACGCTTGTAGCATATCCAATTGCATTGCGTTTGGGGCTAACTCAAACGAGAAGCACAACAACTGTTGTAGGTGGAACAATTATTACCGACACGGCGGTGCTTATGGCTTTTGGCGTGATAATGAATTACTATCACGGGTCATTAACATTTTGGTTTTGGGTAAAATTTATTGTTTTGTTAGCATTGGTATCTATTTTTATCTTATTTATAATACCTAAGATAGCTCTTTGGTTTTTTAAGAACATTGAAGAAGAGAATTACTCGCAGTTTATTTTTGTGATAGCAATGTTTGTAATGTCGAGTATGTTGATGGAAGTAGCCGGAATAGAGGCAATAGTTGGGGCGTTTTTGGCAGGCTTGGCATTCAGTAAGCTAATACCACATAATTCAGCATTAATGCAAAGGATACATCTTGTAGGAAGTGGATTGTTTATTCCTTTTTTTTTAATTAATGTAGGGATGATAGTTGATATAAAAGTGCTTGCAACGGGTTATTTTTCTTTAATCGTTGCAGGAACATTGACAATTATGGCTCTACTGAGCAAATATTTAGCGGCACATTCAACACAGTTACTATTCAAATTTAGCAAAAATGAAGCAGATTTTATCTTTGGACTAAGTGCTTCGCACGCTGCTGCAACTATCGCGGTAATAATGATAGCTTACAAAGCCGGAATTTTAGATGAAAATGTGTTGAATGGAACAATACTTTTGATATTAGTTACTTGTCTTTTTGCATCATTTGTAACAGAGCGAGCAGGAAGAAAACTTGCCATTGAAGAGCAAGAGAAAAAAGATGTAACAATAAATGAACCGATGAGAATATTAGTCCCGTGTTCAAACCCGAATAGTATAGATAAATTGCTTGATTTAGCAATTGCGTGCCGTGGCGAAAACGAGGACGAGCAACCAATTTTTCCACTATCGGTAATTATTGAGGACGATACAACGGAAAAAAGAATACTTCAAAGCACAAAAGCAATTCAAACTTATGTGAAATTGGTATATCCTGGTAAAAAATCTATCACACCAACGACAAGGCTCGATACAAACGTTACGAATGGAATTATTCGCGCAATGAAAGAAATGATGATAAATTTAACAATACTTGGGTGGACCGGGAAATCGAAAGCATCGGAGTTCTTTTTTGGCAGAAAAACAGATAATGTAATTGAGGCAACTAATCAAACTATAATGGTTGCAAAGTTGAATCAACTAATAAATTTGACAAATAAAATTTATGTGTTTGTTGGTGAAAATGCTCAATATGAAGTTGGTTTCAAAAGATGGCTTGAAATACTAAACAATATTAGCAAGTACTCATCTGCACAAATCTATTTTATCTGTTTGCAATCAACAAAGCTAAGTATTATTCAACAATGCAAAACAAGCGGAATTCTTGGCAATGCTATGTTTGAATTAGTTAGTTCTATAGATGAATTCAGAAGTTTTGCTGATAAGTTTACTGAAAACGATATTATAATATTTGTGAAAGCACGTTCAAAGAGCATTTCATTTTCATTAGATTTTATCCGCATTATTGATGAAATAACAGAAGAGATGCCCAAAAGTAATTACATTATGCTTTATCCAGAAACAAATCCAATAATTGAAATTGAAGAAATACCGCACGTAGATGTATTAGATTCTTCTTTCATCGAAAAAAATATTTCATTAATCCAGAAATTGAAAACAAAATTTTTCAAGACAAAGACAAATTAATATTATCTTAAATATTTATCTTTGTTCAATATTCTAACAAGAAGTCCCCAACGTTTATCAACTTTAAATCCATATTTTGAGAAGAAAGCTTCGACATAGAAGGTAGTTTTGATAATATCAATACCCTGGCTATACATTCGGTTGATAAAATCTTCCATCATAGCCCGACCGAGACCACGTCCACGATACTGAGTAGCAAGTACAATACCATCGAGAGTGCAAGAATTATCTTCTTTTATTTGATAAATAATTCCACCGATAATTCTATCGTTGCTATCGAAAAGCACAAGGAACTGGTCTTGCTCTGATATCACCTTAGTCAGTTTTTCTTTATAGAACAAACGATATAGAATACCGATTTCAGCTGGTTCGATGGGTTGACGGAAGATGTAGCTATCGCCGAAATTATCTTTGAATGTAGTTTTCACAATCAGGGACAAATCTCGTTTTTCTTCAAACTTTGCAATGTCGTATTGCAAGGATTTGGTATAGCCGGGGAATACCATTTTTGAGAATATTTCTCTGTCGATAGGGTCTTCGAGAGTGCTTTGCAATTCGGATAGTTCGATAAGCTGAGTAGCTGGAACATTTTTCTCTTTATTCATTTGCGAGAGAAGTTTGTCGAAAGCGTTACGAACGTAAAAACCTTTGTAGGCAAAGTAAGTATGGCGATAAAGATGATAACGAGCAATTTCGGGGTATCTATCAAGACGATAGAGATGGTAGAGTTCGATAATTGACTGCTCTTTGGCTTCGGGTATAGCATTAGGATTAGAATTTTGCCATTCATAATATTTATCAATAGCATAAATAAGCGGAAGTGGCATATAATAGTTGTTGTTTATAAAATCTATGTATTTAACAAGTTCTTGTTTTAAAGACTTACCGGAGAATAAAATATCGTTATAAGAAAGTTCTTCGAGCAAATTGTTAAGAACAGTAATGGCTTCGTCTTCGCCCAACGCCTCCATAATTGCATTGAAAATCCAGTTAATATCTAAAAATTCTCTAATCCAAGAATAATGGTGTATTGCTTTACGATAGAAATTATCAATCATAGGATTAATTAAAGAAGAATAGTTATCGAAATATTTCCATCCGGCAAGCGAAAGGATAGTTGCACCGTCACGAAAATCAATTTCGGGAACAACTACATTTGATGGATTAACATTTCCGGGTATTATCTTATGTCCGCTATATCGCCAGGCACGAACAAAAGCTGAAAGCCCTTCGGTATAGAGGCGTTTGAGAATATTGAGCTTAGGAAAGGGCTGACCGTACATTTTAAGGGTAGAAATCTGGCGTAACTTTTCCCAGACGGTTAAATCACCAAGGAATTCCATACTGCGAGCTTGAAGTTCGGGACGAGCACAACCGAGCGAAGGCAAAACGCTTGGACCATCGGGATAACCAGAGACAGCAACAAGCCAAAGAATAGTTTCAAGATTTCTCTCGTCGGAAATATTGTCGTTAATGATAGTTTGTATGTCGTAATGCTTACCTTGCTGTGTATTAACGCTTATACGATAAATTTGATTTTGAGTAATGCTGCTGATTTTAGAGACCCAGACGCCATCGTCGCTAATTTCAGAGATATCGAAATCGTTTTCTTCGAAGGCAAGAGTAATTGACTGTTTCAAAAATGTAGTATCCAAAAGAACACGCTTGATATTCTCAATTTCCTGGTCGGAAAGGCTATCTTCGAAAATAATTTTATTGCACCAGTCACTCGGGAATTTAGAGAATTTTTGTTCTTCCAAACTATTTTCATATTCACAGGAGAGAATCCAGAAATATTTAGCAGCTATGGAAGAAAGTTGTGGATCTACTTTATGAAGAACCCAGTTGGCTAATTCAAAGCGAACAGTCGGATAATATTCAGGATTATATTTGACAAAATCAACTAATAATTTAAAGATGCTTTCAAACTGTTTATGAAGTGTATCGGATTGAGGCCAAGGAAGGTTTTCGCGATAGAAGAGCAATCTTTTTCGAAGAGCATTCAGGCGGCGGCGTTCAAATTTGCTGGAAGCAATAATTTCAATAGATTTATTGTTGAGAAAAGTAAGACCGGATTCAAGAAAAGCGGGGAAGATCTTTTCTGTTTCGGCAATTTCATCGTTTTGCAAAATTGTCCGGTAAGCCAGACAACGAATTTCTTCGTTTGGGTGGTAGGCAAGTGCCTGAATACGGAACCGAACAATTTCTAAAGAGATTTCGTCGAAGCTTGTAAATATTTTGGACAATTTTGTTAGTTCTTCTAATGCTTTTGTGTCTTCGGAATAGAAAATTCTGCAAATAAGGTTATTTATCTCAAGTAGTTGATTATTTCTAATCCCACGAATATTGATAAAAAGGTCTTCGGAATAAGAATTTCTATTACTGAAATCGCAAAGAATTTTTGTGCTGATTGATTTATTGCGATGGTCGAAATTGGCTTTGACAGGTGCAAAAACAAAGAGATTGGGATTCCCAATCCAATACTTTGGTTGCAAGGCAAGAGAACCTAAATCAATTGTATTGCCTTCGATTTCATAAATCAAGTCGCCTATTTGAATTTTTTTGTCTGAGATCCGTTCGATAGTAAGATAGAGAGAAGTTTCTTTGTTGATTAATCCATTATTATAGACGACAATATCTTCCTCTAAAATAGAGAGATCGCGATAGAACCATTTGGGGATAATGATCTTTAAATTATCGAAAAATAGTTCGTTTACATCTTTTGAATAAAGTTTTTCGATAATATCAGAAAAGTTTTTTTCTATAGATTTTCTGTTGAATGAGCCTTTTGGAGTAAGTTCGCCGAAATCAACAGAGAAATCTCTTTCCAAAATCTCGAAATTGACAACTCTTTCGTAAGTAGCCAAATTACGGTTAGCTTCGGTAACTATTTTCTGAAAATAATTTCTAGGGTTGTTTTTAATGTTTTCGTCATTGAATAAAGGATCCTGGTAGTCTGGAACAATCAGAAGAGTGTTGTAGGCTTTGCCATCACCAACAAGGAAGGTGCGTTTGATACCCGGAACTCCATCGAACTTGTTCTCAACATTTTTTGGAGAAATAGTTTGCCCTTTGTTATTTTTATAGATGTCTTTAACTCTATCAACAATTGAATAATAGCCCTGACCATCAACAACAAAGACATCACCTGTAGGCAACCAGTAGTCTTCGTCTGAGTTCGAAGGGAATGGAATAACCGAACCTATTGGATGAGTATCGAGATAGCGGGCAACGTAGTGGCCGCTTATCAGCATTTCGTTATTTTCAGCGAATTTGGTATAAACGCCTGGTAGTGGTTTCCCGACAGTGCCTTTAACGTATCTTCCTGGTGGAGTCATAGTAATACCACCGGTGGCTTCGGTCATACCAAATCCGCTACATAGCTCAATATCGTGCTTCTGATAGAAAGAAAAAACCTTTGGGTCTAAATACCCGGCAGCGGAAAGTCCCCAGTGAAGATTTTTTCCAACAATTGAAGTGATTTTCTCTCTTATTTCTTTTCTTGAAGTTAAATTTTCTGTTTCTTCCATAATTTTGTCGTAGATTTGCATCCAACGGATTGGAACGCTGATAAATCCTGTTGGATTCACTTTGGAAAATAGAGAAAGCAAGTTGTCCGCTGAAGTGTTACCAACGAAAACGTAAGTGCCGCCCCAATAAATCATACCGGTCATTTCTAAATATCTACCAAAAGTATGAAACAGAGGCAAATAACATAGCAAAACTTCATTATTACCAACTGAGGGTAAAGCTGCTGCACGGCAAAATCTTTTGCTGACAATGTTATAGTTGGAGAACGAGACACCTTTTGGACGTCCAGTGCTGCCAGAGGTAAACATAACAGTAATTACCTGATCAATGGAGAAGCGTTTACGTTTGTTGAGAATAAGATCAATTTCCTTATTGCTGATAGTTTTAATATAACGAGGAAGGTATGTATGATTTGTAAGTTCCTTAATACTTTCGTTAATATGCAGAATAATCGGTTTTATCAATAAATTTTTGGAAATTTCTTCAATCTGGCGAATTCTATCAAGAGTGTCGGTAACAACAACATTGAAATTCATCATTTTGAAAATAGAGGTAAGTTCGTCGTTAGTAAAATGAACATTCAGAGGTGAAACAGGAATATCCCAAGCGAGTGCAGCAATATCGACGATAGCACTTTCGGGAGAATTTTCGCAGAAAATAGCTAAACGAGGTAAGCCTTGAACGCTCTTGAAGATAGCAGTAGCAATTTCTTTTGATTGTTGCCATACTTGTTCGTAGCTAAAACGTTTTGGTGTAAATTTTCCCATATCAATAAATAATGCTTTTTGAGAAAGTTCTTCTGCCCTATAACGCAGAAGGTCGTTGAAGGAAAAATCGCTTGCCTGAATTATTTTGCAAGCATATTCTGCCCATTTGTATCGTTGCTCTTCGGTTTCGAGAAGAGATATATAATTATGCTTACCAGTAAAGAGTAGCCACTTATGAAGGAATTGCTTATCAGCAAAGGAAATATCATTGCTTTCGACCAACATTTCACTTAATTCAAGCAACTTTACGGCATTTTCAGAATTCAGTTTGATGATATATTGCTCGAATTGGTTTAAAAAGGAATGGATTTCGTTCAAGACGTTTTTCATAAGGACCTCGAAAAAAACGGGATTTATATAGTATAAAATAGTTAGAATTAAAGAAATAAAAAAGCATAAAGTTAATAAAAAAAGAGCAGCCAACAGGTGGCTGCTCGAAATTTATTTAAATCCAATCTATTTTATTGCTTGATAATTCTTTCAACTGTGACTGATTTAGGGGTGGTAATTTTAATGAAATAAGTACCAGATGGTTGAGAAGTTAAATCAATTGTCTGAAGAATACCGTTGTTTGTGGAATTAGTGTTTATTTTCATAATTTCTTGTCCAGCAATATTTGAAATAGTGATTTGAGCAGAAACATCATTATTCAAATTTGCTTTAAGGGTGAAAATGCCACGAGTAGGATTAGGTGATAAAATAATCTGGGGTTCAGAAGCCCATTCATTATCAACACTTGTAATGAGATTGTATTCGTCGCTCATTGTGTAGCAATCGCCACTTTCCGCAACTTCAACAGCATATTTACCGGGAACAAGCGGGCGGTATTTGCGCTCGGTTGCACCTTCGATGAGTTTTTTATTCAAATACCAGCGATATTTATTAGCAGGTGAAGCCACGAGAAATTCGTTTTCCTCTGTTATAGTAGGTTTTGGTGGAATTGGGTGGAATGAAACTTCAACAAATTCAGAGACAACCTTGCAACCATCACCAGTTTCAGCAGTGCAATAGTAAGTGCCGGCTTCGCTAACTGTAATTCTTCGTCCTTCAACTCCATTATTCCATCTATAATTATTAAAACCAATCCGAGCAGTTAAAGTAACGCTATCACCAATACAGAGTGCAGGTGATTTGGATTTGTTGATAGTCAGTTCAGGTGTTGGGAAAACAGTAACTGTAACAATATCAGATTTAGCATTGCATTCACCACCATAAGAATGAACAAAGGAGTAGTTGCCATCAGTTTTAACAACAATTGATTTAGTAGTTTCGCCAGTATTCCAAACAACAAAGCCATCCTGAACATCGGCTACCAAAATAACGCTATCGCCCTGACAGAAAGAAGTATTACCGATAACACTTATGTTTGGCTTAGGTAAATTACAATCCAAAAGTTGTGTTTTCCAAAGTCCACGTCCCCAGGTGCCAGCATAGATTTCTTTAGTAGATTTATTAATTTTCAAATCATTAATAATAACATTCGGAAGATTTGCACCGAAAAGTTCCCAAACATTTGAGCCATAATCAGAATAGAATACCCCGACATCAGTACAAACGTAAATTCTATCAGGTGAATTAGGTTGGTAAGCGATACAGTTTGCAGGAACGTTTGGCAAGTTGCCAGATATATTAGTATGCTTATTTCCATCGAAGACCCAAACTTTATTGCCGCGTTGGAATCCAGATTTAGTATAATATACTACATTTGGGTCGAGAGGGCTTACTTCCATATCTGAAATAGCTAAATCGGAAGTAAAGTATTGGGACCAAGAAATGCCATTATCAGTGGTTCTCCATACAGTAGTGTAAGTAGAGGCATATACATAATTAGAATTAGTTGGCGAAACCGCTATATTTTGCAGAGTCGTATTAGTTCCGAAATTTGAAATCTTGACAAATGAACCAGCCGAACCATAAGCAAGAGAACGCCAAACATTATAGTAACCTACATAGACAACATTAGGTTTTTGTGGATCGAGAGCTAATGGAGAAACCCAAGCACCAGATTCACCATTAGTCTGATATTGATTAATCATGTTGGTAAATGAAGCACCGCCGTCAGTAGAACGGCGGAAATCACCATTATAAAGTGAACCGTATATTCTACGAGCATCATTTGGGTCTATTGCACAATCCATTCCATCGCCAGCGAGAACGTGCAACCAATTGTTTTCTTTTAATAGGCTTGATCCATTATCTTGAGAGCCACCAATAAACAGATTAGGGTCTGCCTCGCTTATGCCAATACGGTAAAATTGGGTAATGGACATACCATCGCTAATGAAAGTCCAAGAATTGCCACCATTAGTAGTAAAATCAATACCACCATCGTGTCCGGCATAAAGTCTGCCATCTGGCGCAAAAATAAGATCGTGAATATCGGCGTGAACTTGTGGGGCACCATCACCATACCAATGAGCAACGATTTGCCAAGTCGAACCCATACTTTGAGATTTCCAGATATTAACTCCCCCGACGTAAATTTCACTTGGGTTTGTTGGAGAAACAGCAAGAGCTAAATCGTATTGTCCTTGTCCTTTATTCATATCTTTGCCATTGCTGTTCCAACCAAGAAGATTAAGCCCATCACCTTTTTGATAGAGAGTTGTCCAGTTCTCACCAGCATCTTCGGAAGCAATCAAAGAAAGGAATTGCATTGTATTTCTTTCAGAACTTAAGGCATACACCATATTTGGGTCGGCAGGAGTAACTTCAATAGCGGTACGAATAGCATTTGGGATGTTTTGCACTTTACGCCAAGTTTCGCCCATATCAGTAGATTTATAAATATCAGTTCCTGAGGAAGAATATGTAAATGTAGAGGCATAAAGAACGTTAGGATTATTGGGTTTTTGCTCTAAATCAATAAAGAAACCGCTTTGTTTGTTGAACCAGGTTTTACCACCATCGGTAGTTTTGAGTATGCCGGAGTTACTTGTTGCAACAACTACATTTTCGTCAGTAGGGGAAACAAACATTTTGCCGAAAAGTTTTCTATCTTCGAGTGCATAAGCAGCATTGGTAATTTCCCAAGTCTGTCCATCATTGGTAGATTTAATAATGCCAACACCATAATAATTCTGAGCGGCTGATGAACCGTCCATATCGCCGGTAGCAACATAGATAACGTTTGGATTACTGCGAGCAATTTGAATATCGGAAACGCCCAAGGACATTATTTCAGTTTTTGGATAGTTGAACCAATTTTTGCCTTTGTCAGTTGAACGCCAAACACCACCAGTAGCAGCACCAGCCCAAATATCATTTGGACGCGAAGAATGGAATCTTACGACATTAACTCTTCCTAAGCCCTGATCTCTAACGCTGGAATTAAGACTACCGGGACGTTCAACCGGACCAATGAGTTGCCAAGTGCGGCTTTGAGTGGAATTAATTTTTTTGAAACCTTCCTGATAGCGCTGCCATTCTTTGAAAAGTTCAATTGCCTGAGGAAATTCACCTGTTGGATATACACGAGGAGCCCAGAAATATTCCCAACGTTTAAACTGTTTCCAACCTTTGCGTTGATCTTCGGGCATATTGTTGTAAAAGTTGTTTTTAGCACTTTGAATTTTATAAAAATTCTCTTGTTTGGTAGGATTTTCGTACAAACTATTGTAAATTTGAGCAAAAGATATGCAAGGCGCGAAAATAGCAAAAAGCGCCGCAATCAAAAATACTTTTGAAATTGAATTTTTCATTTTGGACCACTCTATTTTATGAAAAATAAATATCATAATTAGTTTACAAAATTAACAAAAAATTAGTAATTTATCATCTCAATAATTAAACAACTTATATTATTAAATAGTTACAAAAACAGAGATTGTATTGTATGAAATTTATTATTACAACGATATTAAATGTATTAATTTATATTGCATTCTTTTCAAATTGCAGAGCTGAATTTTCTACTTTATATGAACAGGTTAAATTTTATCAAAACAGATACAAAGTTCAATGTGTGGAAGAGAAGATTACAGACAACAATGGCAATGGATTCGATAGTCTCTATGGAACAAGAAATATGAGAACGATATTGTACGGGATAGCTTATCGAGGTGGTGCAAATAATTTTTATCATAAGTTTAACAAAAGGGAAAATCAAAATCCTTTGCCAAGCGATGGATTGGAAAATTTATGTAAGGAAGGATTTTCCGGGGCTGTATATCTTTATGCAAAAAACTTTGCGTCATCTGCTAAAGAAGTAACAGTTGGGAATAACAAATTAGAATACAGACAGATAAGTGGAAATAATTCAGAAGAAATGAAGCAAATAATAGAGATGGTGTATGAAGTAATAACTCAAAGGCGGAAGGGACCTATTTATTTTCACTGCTGGAATGGATGGCATCAGTCTGGGTATGTTGCAGCAGCAATATTGAAGCAATTTTGTGGATATTCAGATGAACAAGCTTTGGACTACTGGGTGAGAAATACCGATGGTGCATCGAGAGGATATGAGCAAATAAAAAAGCGGATCGTTGAATTCAAGCCCTTTTCAGAATACGAAATCTCTAAAGAACTGCAACCTGTTATTTGTCCTTGCTCAAAAGAGAAATAATATTTCAACTTAACGATAAATTTTGTTTTTTGTATTAATTATTTTCTTATTTTAGCAGTATCATTTTATCAGGAGTTATTATGAAAAAAGCATTACTATCTTTGCTATTTGTTGTTTTTTCAACATCTTCGATTTTTGCTCAGTTCGACAAGGCGATATCGGCTGACCCGATTGACTTGCTTGTAAGCAAGGTTTTCAATTTTACCTACGAACAAAAGATGTCGCCAACAAATTCATTTACTGTGTTTGGATCGTATTATAACTACAGCGATTACTGGAGTGCTTATGGTATTGGTGCTTCATACAGATGGTATTTAAAAGACGTTATTCAAGATGACAGAACTCCAATTTCTGGTTTATCAGTAGGACCGATGGCTCGGGTTAGTTTCTGGGATTATACAGGTCCAAATCCATTAAATTTGGATTATGGCGGGACTATGGTTGTAGTAGGCGGTGAAGTAGCCTATAAATTTAACGATCTATTTGGAAAAGGCAGTAACTTCTTTGTGGAACCTATAGTTCGTCTTGGGTTTATCGTTAGCGATATTGACTATTTAGGTTATGATGCATTAGGATTTGGCGTAAATATCGGGTATGGCTGGTAAAACATAGATATTTAACAATGTTTTCAATTAAGGCTGATTTAGAAAAAAATCAGCCTTTTTTATTCAAATATCAAAATCTGAAATTAAATAAGAGGTTACAAAATATAACCTCTCAATCAAAAAATTTCGACTTACATATTTTCGATAATGGCTGAACCAAATTCTGAACATTTCAGAAGAGTGGCACCATCCATTAGCCTATGGAAATCGTAAGTAACGCGTTTTTGGGCAATTGTTTGCTCAATGCCTTTAACAATAAGATCGGCAGCTTCATTCCAGCCGATATGTTGGAACATCATAACACCGGAGAGAATAACAGAGCCGGGATTAACTTTATCCTGGTCTGCATAACGAGGAGCTGTGCCGTGAGTAGCTTCGAAGACAGCGTGCCCTGTTTCATAATTAATATTTGCTCCGGGTGCAATACCGATGCCACCAACTATAGCTGCAAGAGCATCAGAAATATAGTCTCCATTTAAATTCATTGTTGCGATAACAGAATATTCAGCAGGTCGGGTGAGAATTTGCTGCAGGAATGCATCAGCAATAAAATCTTTAATTAATAATTTGCCTTTTGAAAGTTCTTCTGCCTGAATTCTATCGGCTTCGTCGGCACCTTTTTCCGCTTTGATATGTTCGTATTGCCGCCAGGTAAATACTTTAGAACCAAATTCTTGTTCGGCAACGTCGTATCCCCATTCTTTGAACATTCCTTCGGTAAATTTCATAATATTACCTTTATGAACAAGAGTAACTGACGGACGATTATTATTAAGAGCATATTCAATAGCTGCTCGGACAAGACGTTTTGTGCCTTCCACTGAAATTGGCTTTATGCCAATGGATGAAGTTTCAGGGAAGCGAATTTTATGGACGCCCATTTCTTCCTGAAGGAATTTAATAAGCTTTTTCACTTCGTCGGTGCCGGCAAGCCATTCAATGCCAGCATAAATATCTTCGGAATTTTCACGGAATATCACCATATCACAAAGCTGCGGGTTTTTCACAGGTGAGGGAACGCCTTCGAACCATCGAACTGGTCGCAAGCAAACATACAAATCCAGCAACTGACGCAAAGCAACATTGAGCGAACGAATACCCCCTCCAACGGGAGTAGTAAGAGGTCCTTTGATAGCAATAATATGTTCTTTGATTACATCAAGAGTTTCCTGGGGAAGCCATTCGCCAGTTAAGTTGTAAGCCTTTTCGCCTGCATAGACTTCGCGCCAGACAATTTTCCTTTTGCCCGAATATGCTTTCTCCACTGCTGCATCGAACACTCTTTGAGAGGCACGCCAGATGTCTCTGCCAGTGCCATCACCCTCGATAAATGGAATAATTGGATAGTCGGGAACGTTTAATTTACCATTTTCAACAGTAATTTTTTCACCATTCATAATACACCAAGAAAAAGTAAATAATAGTTAATAAAGGAAGTAAAATTAGTTACGAATTAAAAACATTTATAGTGTGAAAAGAAATGAAATATCATTAATAATATTTCATCTATTAAACAACGCTAAATATATAATGTTTTGAAAAATGGAAATAAAATGATAATTTGAAGCAATGGTACTTCAAAGCTTAAAGGTATTCTATGCAATCAGGTAGTTTTGTGCTCATACTTCATACGCATTTGCCGTGGGTGTTGCATCACGGGAGCTGGCCTCACGGAGTTGATTGGCTTTCCGAAGCAGTCGCAGAATGTTACATCCCATTGTTAAATGTATTTAATGACTTATTAAATGAAAATATTTATCCCAAAGTAACAATCGATATTTCACCTATATTGTGTGAGCAATTAGAGCATAAAGATTTTGAAAAGATATTTGAGGACTACTGTCTTGAAAAAATCAAAGCAGCGAGAAAAGACGCCGAAGACTTTAAGAAGTGGGGTTGGGATGCCCATAGTATATATCTTGCCAACTGGTGGGCTCAATGGTATGAAGCACGGCTTGATGATTACAAAAATAAATATGGTAAGACTGTAATTGGAGCATTAAAAAAACTGCAAGACGAAGGTGCCATCGAAATAATGACCTGCGGTGCCACACACGGATATTTACCTTTGCTTGGTTTCGACAGAAGTATAAATTTACAAATAGAGGCAGCAGTAAATAACTATAAAAAGCATTTTGGGCGTGAACCGAGAGGAATTTGGCTTCCGGAATGTGCATATCGTCCATCATATGAATGGAAATCATATGTGCCGGTTGCACCATTTAATCAACGACACTTACGTCCCGGAATTGAACAGTTTTTGAGCAGACATAACATCAAATATTTTGTTATTGACCAGAAATTGATTGAAAATTCATATCCAATCGGAAAATTTCAAGCTAATCCAGAACATTTTGTTCCTATACATTCGCCGGCGTTTATTCCTGAGCCGTGGAACTTTGATAAATCACCTCTTCGGTTATATGAAGTCAGTTCGAGTGAAAAAGTAGAATATGGAACAGCCGTTTGCTTTACTCGTCATCGCGATATTGCCATGCAGGTGTGGAGTGGAGAAGTGGGATATCCGGGAGAGCCCGACTATCTTGATTTTCATAAACGCCATCTTGGTTCAATGCTTCGTTATTGGAGAGTAACAGATGTAAAGGCTGATATGCAGTACAAAGCTCAATATCATCCTGATTGGATATGGAAAAAACTTGACCTGCAAGCCAATCATTTTATCCATAATATGGAAAACACAACGAACTATTATTATAACAAGACCGGGAAATTTGCAACGCTTTGCGTTCCATTCGATACGGAATTATTTGGGCACTGGTGGTTCGAGGGTCCTGAATTTATTCGGTATGTATTACGCGGGTTAAATCATTCTCCATGGTTGAAGCCGGCAACAGCAAGCGAACAATTGTTTAAAATCCAGCCTAAAGAAGTTATTGGATTGCCGGAAGGTTCGTGGGGTGTGAACAACAATCATGATGTATGGAGCAACTCGGAAAATGTGTGGACCTGGCAGAATATTTACGACAACGAATTACGGCTAAAGAATATATTTGATAAATATCCAGTTTCAAACTACTCCCCTCTTCAAAAGCGAATCGGATTGCAAGCATTGAGAGAGCTAATGCTGCTTCATTCATCTGACTGGCAGTTTTTAATTTATACGAAATCAGCAAAAGATTATGCAGAGAGCCGATTTTTCTTTCATAATTCTGATTTCAACCGTTTATGTGATATGTTGGAACGTGCTTGTGAATATGGTGAACTATCATCAGAAGAAATAAACTATCTTGAAGAAGTGGAAAAGCGAAACAGTATTTTCCCGGAATTGCAGCTTGAATGGTGGAATTGGTGAAATTAAGAAAATAATTCATTACACGAAGACCGAAGCAAGTTAGCTTCGGTCTTTTGTTTGTCGGTGTGACTGGATTCGAACCAGCGACCCCTACGTCCCGAACGTAGTGCGCTACCGGACTGCGCTACACACCGAAAAAAAAAGAGTGGGCTCTACGGGATTCGAACCAGCGACCTCTTCCGTGTCAAGGAAGCGCTCTAGCCCAACTGAGCTAACAGCCCAACTCGTTTACAAAAATAATAC
>JAOAGZ010000001.1:0-52539 GCA_026415495.1 Eximiradius proteiniborus
AGTTTGATAGGTCTTCCATACCACCGACACCATAAAGATACGTTGTAGATTGGCAAAATTTTCGTAAGTTTGATAGGCTATCGCCTTGAAATACCTCACAGTGAACTGTTGTAGATTGGCAAAATTTTCGTAAGTTTGATAGGAGCGAGAAATTTGATGTGGTGCGGGTGTGGGTTGTAGATTGGCAAAATTTTCGTAAGTTTGATAGGATCACTCTCTGCGGTCGCCCGTCCACTATCGTTGTAGATTGGCAAAATTTTCGTAAGTTTGATAGGGGTTCTTCCAACCGCCCTTCAACATCCCCCGTTGTAGATTGGCAAAATTTTCGTAAGTTTGATAGGATAGCCGTTGTGCAGATGGCAACCGTTGGAGTTGTAGATTGGCAAAATTTTCGTAAGTTTGATAGGTGTAATGGCATAATAAACTCCTAAATTTGTGTTGTAGATTGGCAAAATTTTCGTAAGTTTGATAGGAGAGCGATTTTTGCCTTACCGCTTGTTTTGGTTGTAGATTGGCAAAATTTTCGTAAGTTTGATAGGGCACATACCAAATATTACTCAGTGCCTCGTGTTGTAGATTGGCAAAATTTTCGTAAGTTTGATAGGGCTTCCAAAAGCGTGTATCTTTTGCCGTCGTTGTAGATTGGCAAAATTTTCGTAAGTTTGATAGGTGTAGCCAATCCTTCGTATTCTTCCATAAGTTGTAGATTGGCAAAATTTTCGTAAGTTTGATAGGGTGGAAGTGCTAACTGGTATAACATTGTGGGTTGTAGATTGGCAAAATTTTCGTAAGTTTGATAGGAAGACGTTCGCCACTCTATCAGCACGCCCCGTTGTAGATTGGCAAAATTTTCGTAAGTTTGATAGGCATTGTTGAAGATTTACAAGCAATTAGGGTGTTGTAGATTGGCAAAATTTTCGTAAGTTTGATAGGTAAAGATAAAAATAAGCCTAATGGGGTTTTGTTGTAGATTGGCAAAATTTTCGTAAGTTTGATAGGCATCATACCATACACCATTCTCCCATGTCCGTTGTAGATTGGCAAAATTTTCGTAAGTTTGATAGGAAGTCTATATTGAAATATGTTTTTTACTGAGTTGTAGATTGGCAAAATTTTCGTAAGTTTGATAGGTTCAACTTTGGATTTACCTTCTTCAAAACCGTTGTAGATTGGCAAAATTTTCGTAAGTTTGATAGGCAATTGCTGTGCATTTTCCAACACATTTTGTTGTAGATTGGCAAAATTTTCGTAAGTTTGATAGGTCAAGGAAAATACCTAAGTCAGTTGTTGAAGTTGTAGATTGGCAAAATTTTCGTAAGTTTGATAGGCAAATCAATTTTGATAGTTTCAAATGCTTCGTTGTAGATTGGCAAAATTTTCGTAAGTTTGATAGGGCTAATGCAAAGATTAACATTTGGTATTTTGTTGTAGATTGGCAAAATTTTCGTAAGTTTGATAGGGATTCGCTATTGTAGTTCGGAGTGAAATATGTTGTAGATTGGCAAAATTTTCGTAAGTTTGATAGGTACAAGAAATGCTACTATTCAAAAGCTTTTGTTGTAGATTGGCAAAATTTTCGTAAGTTTGATAGGTAATAAACCAGTATGATACAACAGAAAATGTTGTAGATTGGCAAAATTTTCGTAAGTTTGATAGGTAATTGCGGCTCGATTTCCCTCAATCGGGTTGTAGATTGGCAAAATTTTCGTAAGTTTGATAGGTAATCTTATTTTGCAGTTCAATATCATCTGGTTGTAGATTGGCAAAATTTTCGTAAGTTTGATAGGGTCTAATAGCTTCTAATGCTGTGATTAGAAGTTGTAGATTGGCAAAATTTTCGTAAGTTTGATAGGTCATTTAGAAAACAATTAGTTGTAGATTGGCAAAATTTTCGTAAGTTTGATAGGTATGCACTTCTAAGTGCATACCTATCCAAAACTTACGATTTTTAAAATAGCATTAATTGTTCTGTTTCGCTTTTAATTTTGACATTCCCTAAATGCTTTTGAAAGTAATATTTCATATTATTATATTGTTTCTCGGTAATTGTTAAAACGCACACTTCACCAGTATCCTCCAAAATTCTTTCCACTTTTTTAATTTCACTTTCCATATCTTCGATCCCGTAGCAACTCTTAATGTAAACAGACAGTTGCATCATTCTATAGCCAAGTTTTTTTAAGTTTATTCTGAATCTGTTTGCCTTCTTCCTTTCTGTTTTTGTTAATGTTGGCAGATCAAAAAGAACCATAATCATCATAACTCTATAACTACTTATTCTTTGAAATCTCATATTTATACGTTCATTATTGGAACCGAGATTTTTTTGTTCTTATTATTGATTATATTGGCGAGCGAAGAGGTTGTATATGTCAAAGCTATCATAAGTGGTCTTCTAACCTCGTTAATAATTGTATCACAAGCCAAAATTTTTAATAATTCTTGCTTATTTCCCTTATGCAAAAACATATAATCATCATTTTTTACAAGTTCCACAACTATTTGATCTACAAATGGCCTGTATGGTTCCATTACATCATCAGCTAATGGTAATGGATCATATTTATTGTGATGATGCAAACTAATTTGGGGCATTAGTCCGGAACCAATCAGTGCACGAGCTGTTGCTGCTCTCAAAATCGAATATCCATAATTTAATAAATTATTTGGCGGTTCGCCTTCTGAATCTCTTTTGAATTTTTTTATTTCAAATAATTCTTTCCAATAGAATCTTGAAGCTGTCGATTCGCAAGTTTCGATATTATCCAACGTTGCCTTCTCCAAAAGCTTCTGTAATTTTAAGTAATCTTTATTCATTTTTTTTAACAGATTGGCTTGGTTTTGAATTTTTGAAATAATTATCTGTTTCCAAATCATTCTCTTATGTTCTGTTTTAAGTTTTATTTGATTGTTTAATGTTTGTGTTTGTGTAGTATTATAATACAATGGAATTGTATATGATACAGGATTATGCGTTTTGTCGCATACGATTATCAGTATATTGTTCGTTGCAGCAATCTGAAAAAATTGTATTGACGCAGTTATTTGATAGTTTTCTAATATAATATAACCTAATTCATCTGGAACAAAAGTATTGGATTCCTGAGTTATCTTGTTTGTTAGTTTGATTAACTCATTTTCTATTTGCAAATGGCAGGGGGTTTCTATAAATAATGTTTTTTTTAGCATAAAAAAAGCACATTATTCGATAATTAATCAAATAATGTGCCATTATTAATCCGGATGTATTTAATTAAATACTTCGATTATATTTACTATTTCTCCAAGATTATTTAGGATTACTTTATATGGATTTAATTCCTTTAATCTTTTAAAACTGCTTACTCTTTTTTCTAGCTGGGAATCCTTTGTTTTTGTAGCGTCATTAATGTTTCTAAAATAATGATCAGGTGTATCTAAATTATTTGCAAATGAAATACTGTTTACACGATATAAGTATCTATTAATATTTTTTATCTCTTTGAACTTATTCAAATCTAAATTTTTAGGTAGCCCGAGAGCGAAAATTTCATTTCTTTCAATAGTAGTGATTAATTTGTCGTTATTATTAATATCTTTGTAAACAGGCAGTTTATTTTTGACTCTCTCGACTGCTTCCCACAAGGTTACTAATTTTTGATAAATCTTACCATTAGGTTTTTGATATAATTCTGCGTGGTGATTATTAGATGGTTCCACCCACTTGTTGTAATCACCAATTTGTCGGATATTCTTCTTTTCTTCGAAAACTCTAACTTTTTTAATTGGCACTGGATTACCTTTTTTATTTGGAAGATATACAAGTGGCACTGATCTTTTGTTTTCATCCAATGTAAAAAAGACATTTTTATTTGATGCTTTATTCTTAAAGTGTTTCAAGACTATTTCTCTAACATTATTGTCCATAATCTTATTTATTTTATTTTCATTATCTAAATTATTCAAAGAGACCCTATGAACAAATACTTCTTCTTTTGTATCGGGGTTTGTTCTTAAACCATAAAACGTTTCATTATGAAGAGGACCACGTGGTGCTAAAGTTTTGATCTTAATTTTCTTTCCTTTCACAAGTATATATTTTGAAGCAATAGAAGCTACGGGATTGTGTCTCTTGTGTGAAACAATTATTTCAGAAACAATTTTTTCAATATCGTTTTTGAAACTTTGCCAGGGATAAGGAAGCGTTTTGATTCCAGTCTCATATAGTTTTCTGGTTTTTAGTGTAGAAATATCTTTTATAATCTTCGGACTAATTAAGCATAGAACCATTGCGTCGATTGCGTGATGTCTGTGATCTATCCTGTTTTTAATATCATAATCGAGCATATTTTCTTTCTCAATATTTAAATGTTTGTTTAATTCATTTAAAATGGAATTCAACCCCCAGTATCTTCTAACAATTCCGGTAACACTACCTGAGACAACCTGAACCTTAGCACCTATTTGTTTTAAATAGTCCACAGCAACTTTGGCAATATATCTTGTATCGTTAAGTTTATTACTTGCAAAATCTTCTTCATCAGGCACGGTTTCTGCAATAAATCTTTTATATTTTTCTTTTGGCAATATTTTTTTAGCACGTTGTTTGATAAATTTCCATTTCTTTGGATCATTTTTTTTGTAATATTCGTAAGGAGTTTGATTACCTTTTTCATCACGATTAAACTGTGCATCGCATAATACTTTATTTCCAAGACTATCATTAAAACTTCTTGAGAATGGAATAATATGATCAACATCAAATTCGCCACCCTCGAAAAGATTTTCTAGAGTAATCTCTTTTCCTGTGTATGGACACATAGGTTTGTAATTACTTGATTTATCTCGTTCTGATACATTTTCCATTTCTGTATAGAGTCTAAATTTCTGGATCATCTCTCGGGTTGGATTAACAATTTTCAACACATTAGTTAAATAATCGTAAGCAGCGATATTTGCTTTTCTATTTTTAAGCTGCTCATTTTTAATTTTCTTCAAATCATCATATGATTTTTTCAATTCTGTAGCTATTTCAACAACAATCTTGTCAATTTTATAGTCCCTATCAAGTAATTCATTGATGATTTTTCTGGTTTCATCAATAGCCCGGGTTACTTTCGGATTTCTTATGTTTAAATTGAATTTTGGCAACATATCTAAGATTTCGTATTCACCATCAACCTGACTATGAATATAAATCTTACTTAGAGCATCATCTGAAAGATTGAATTCTTTGCTTAAAAAATCTTTCACCAAATCTGGTTTACTTGTTGATGTTTGTTGTGCATTATAAATTTCTTGAACTTTGCTTATTATATAGCTTTTTTGCTCATTTGATAATTTTTCATATTCATTTCCGAAAGCTCTTTTAATGCCACCAAGAATAGTTGCGATATGATATTTAAACCCCATTTTTAAAAATGGCAATATATTTTTTATTGCTTTTAAACTTAAACTTCCGTAACCATCGGTATGATAATAATTATCGATTAATTCTATTCTTTTTTGGTCATAAATAAAGCCTGACTGCGGATCTTCCGGAAAATGTTTATCTAATTTCATCTTTTCAACAAGGAAATCTGTATCATTAATAAAATTCAGAAGTTCCCAAAGATCTTCAATTTTACCATAAAAATCATTTGCAAAATGTTTCTCTATGTAAGATTGCGGAAACAAATTATGGACGAAATGAACAAATGAAATTGGTGGTAATTCCTGGTCAAGATTTTTACTATGCTGAGATATAATATTTAGTTTATGCTTTTTTTGTAAATACTCTATTGTAAAATTTTTAGAAGTTTTTTTTGTTGCTATAATGCCTTCAAGAATTTCATCAATTTCCGATTTGTTTAGTTGACGTATTTCTCCATTATGATCTAGAATTTCAATATTGTTAATAAACTGATAAAAAGCAAATTCCTGATATTCGTATCTTGATTTGGGACATCTTGTTTTATTTTTTTCAAATATACATTTACCAACAAGATTTTTTTGAGACTTTAATGGTCTTTGGTAAAAAATAATGCCTTTTTTAAAATCACAAATTGCCTTTTTATTGTCTTCGTTTAAAATTTCAGGGTAGAATTTAGATTGAAACTCCCAAATTTTTATTAATTCATCGTAATACATATATCTCGATGTGTATCTTTGTCTGATTCTCTCTTTATACTCATAAGGCTGATATTCAAGAGGATATAGTTCGAAAAGAAATTGACCAAGTGTTTTGTTTTGTATTTTTTCTTCTAATTCTTTTATTTGCTGTTTTATTTCACCGATGTTTTCTTTCTTTTTTTCTCCTTTTTTTTCTTCTTTTTTTTCATTCATTAATTTTCGATTACTTAAAAAGCCTCGCCTTTGTGCAAAATGAAATAATACTCTGCAAAGTTCTTGCTCTGTTAGTTTACGAGTTAAAGCTTCGTATCTTAATTGATATGGATTTAAATAAAAGATTGATTGAATAAATTCACAATAATTTTGAATATCTGAATTAATAAGACCAATTTCCTTAAGTTTTTTATATAACAGGAGCTTTCTATATTTTTTACGAAATATTAATCTGCGTCTTTGGCGCTGCTCCCTTCTGTCCTCATTAGCATTTCCCTGAGTGTTATCATTTTTAGTATTGATGTCCTGAAATATCCTGACACCCGTTTTCAAGTACTTATTTTCCTCATCATCAAAAAGAGCCCAACCAATACTATTGACACCTAAATCTAAAGAAAGAATAAACGACATTAGACACCTCTGTGAATTATTTTTATATGATTGAATTATTTAACAGAAAATAATAAAATATTTTTGTTTTTTAAAAATATTTTTTATTTTTGTGTTGCCTTTCTACAACAAGGCTTTATGCCGTAGCTTTTGTAAGCTTAGCCTTCCTGCGGGAAGGTTTTTTATTTTTCTTTCGTGTAAATATTTTTGTTTCTCTATTCCCAAAAAATTCTATTTTTGAAAATATTTTTTTATTAAAAACAACAGTGTTTTTCCTATGTCAAATTTCATTACTAATGAGAAAGAAAAGTCGTTAGCTAAGCGACTCGAAAAGCTTTTATCTGTTTCAGAGCAAATTCGCGCGCTTGTTGGCTTCTGCTATTTTGATGGTTTCGTCCCGCTGTATAATGCTTTTCGACACAACAATGAAATCACATTCAAATTACTAATAGGCTTGGACATCAAACTTTTAGATAAATTGGTTGTAGAAGTAGAGCAGAATGAGAAAGACAATAATAACAAACAATTCGAAAATTTTCTTGAAGGATTTGTTACATATTTTCGTCATCCTGAGTCTGATAATCAATTAATTTACGATAATGCTAAACTGTTAATAGAACTGATTAAGCATAATAGACTTATCATAAGGAAAACAAAAAAGCCAAACCATTCGAAACTTTACTTGTTCGATTTAAAAAAAGACCAAGCCTCCGCAAGTAGCTTTATCACCGGTAGCAGTAATTTAACGCGTTCGGGATTAGTAGGTCAAGAGGAATTTAATGTAGAAATAATGGATCATGGCTATGAAGAAGCAAGCAAGTATTTCGAAGAGCGATGGCAAGAAGCAATACCAATAACAGAATCAGAAGATAAGAAAGAAAAATTAATTGAAACTCTGGATAAACGAACACACCTAAGGGAAGTTACTCCTTTCGAAGCATACGCTTATATTCTTAAAAGTTACTTGGATAGCTATCAATTTGGCGATACTAAGCTCGAAATCGACAAATTACTCCAAGATAGAAGATACACACCTTATAGATATCAAATTGATGCAATAAAACAAGCTATTGCTATTTTATATGCTCACAATGGTGTTTTGCTTGCAGATGTAGTAGGTTTGGGCAAATCTGTTATGGCGTCTGCAATTGCCCGACTAACTGGTCGAAGGGGTGTTGTGCTGTGTCCTCCGGGACTTGTTGGAGATGTTTCTAAGACGATGGGGTGGCGAGGTTATCTCAAAGATTTTAATTTAAACGACTGGGAAGTGTACTCAATCGGCAAATTGGATACTGTGATTAATGCAATCGAAGGCGATGATACTATTGAATGCGTTATTATCGACGAAGTCCATCGTTTTCGCAACGAAAACACTCAAAGTTATGAACAACTGAAATGCATTTGTAATGGTAAAAAAGTTATAGCTCTTACTGCTACTCCTTTTAACAACAAACCCAATGATTTACTTGCTATTCTAAAACTTTTTGTAAATACCCGAAGGTCTACTCTTACTTTGGATGACGATTTAGAATTTGTTTTCAATAAAATTGACGAAGAGTTTAGAAAATTACATTATATTAAAAAATACAGAGATCATAAAGATTCTGAAAAAAGAAATAAAGCTGAGACTTACTTAAAAATTCTCTTTCAAAGAACAGATGTCGATGATAAAGAAATCAATTCAAGAATTAAAAGATTAGCTAATCAAGTTAGAGAAATTATCGAACCAGTTACTATTCGCCGTAATAGAAAAGATTTGCAAATCCACCCCGTTTACCAAAAAGAAATTCAAACTCTATCCAAACTCAAAGATCCCGAAGCTGCTTTCTTCGAATTAGATACCGACCAAGATAAATTTTACAACGATGTTCTTAATCATTTCCAAGACCCCGACGAAGGTGGCAATTTCACCGGTGCAGTTTATAGACCAATCTTCTATCAAAAAGGAATTTTTAAAAATATCGATGACTATGATAGCGACAACCAAGAGGCTCTCACCCAAGATGAAGTTACTCAAANCAACTTGTACGCCTTAATCCGTCGCTTGTTGGTGCGCCGCTTCGAGAGCTCTTTTGGTGCTTTCAGTAAATGGGTTTATGCAATTTCGGGGCTTTTCNAAAAAATTCTTGAGCTTATCGAAAAAACAAATACTTACTTGTTCGATATCAATACTATACAGAAAATTTTAGATTTGCTCGACGACGAAAACGAAGATAAATCCCCTGAGCAAATCGATTATGAAATCAAAAAACTTATTATGGAATATGAACAGAAATATGATGATAAACGCCACAGAGTTTACTATTTGGATGATAGTTTCAAAATGAAGGGAAAATTTATTCAAGACATCAAAAAAGATATTCTGCTGATTGAAATGATATTAAAAGACTTCAACAATCTGCACCTAATCGACAACGACCCCAAAAGCTTTGCTCTAAATAATTTTATTACAACAAAATTCAAAGAAAATCCAAACCGCAAAATCCTTGTCTTTACCGAATTTGCCGATACTGTTTACTTTTTGAAAGATAAATTGGAAAAACTCAATCCCGAACTTTTTAATCGCACTTTATTTGTAGCTGGTAATATTAGTGCTACCTTGAAAAACGAAATCATTACCAATTTCGACGCTTCCTACAAAGTGCAGAATAACGATTACGACCTAATAATTACCACCGATAAACTATCCGAAGGCTACAACCTTAACCGCGCCGGTATTGTTGTAAACTACGACATCCCCTGGAACCCCGTCCGTGTTATTCAAAGAGTTGGACGTATCAATCGTATCGGGAAAAAAGTTTTCGACGAACTCGAGATTTTCAACTTCTTCCCTACCGAAAAAGGCAAAGACCACGCCGATGCCAAAACTGTTGCTGCCACTAAAATGTTTATGATTCACAATATCTTAGGCGAAGATGTTAAAATTTTCGATCCCGAAGAAGAACCATCCCCATCACGACTTTTCGAAATTTTGAACCAAAACCCCGAAGATGCTGTCGAGGAAAGCCTCTACACAAAAGTCTATAACGAATTCGAAAAAATCAAATCGATTTATCCCGATATTCTGGATCGCATCTATTCTCTGCCAAACCGCTCCAAAGTCGTTAAAGCTTCCAATAATAACGACTTAACTGTCGTCTATCGCCGCAACCGACTTTTTGTGCAACACTTCGATTTAGACGACAACAATAATGAATTACAATTGAAAGAAATGCTCTTCGAAGAACTGCTCGACAAAATCCGCTCCACTCCCGATGTCAAACCTCTAAAAGTTGATTCTAACTTCTGGGATAAATACGAAAAAGCAATTAATTTCCATAAAAAAATACCTCTCGCCAATATCCTGTCTAAGGATGGAAAACAAGCCCGAAATAAATTCATTCATATATTAAGATCTTTTACCGCTTTACCCAATGATTTATATTTATTTGTTCAGGATTTGCTCGACGATTTCGATAATATTGGTTCACTTTCTTCCTACACTATTTCGTATATTGCAAAAATTAACATCGAAAACATTGAAAAATTAATTCAGGAACTTACTGAACTTCGAAATAGACTGGGTAACGATTATTTCTCTAAATTAAAGTCGCAAGATGATGATAATACAGAAAAAGAAATTGTTATCTCTATTATGAACAAAAAGGATTAGAGTATGAATATTGATGATATAATTCAGAATTTAATTCAGAATTTTTCTGTCGATAATTTAATTTCATTTTTTCACTCAAAATCCGATTATTTTTCAGTTATCGAAGAAGAGTATTCTATCGATAAACTCGATAATGACTATTTCCACACACCTTTTCACCTTGGTTCAATTATCCACGACCAGCAAACCCGCCCCAAATTATGCGTGTTCGCTATCAAAGTAAAAAAAACGCTATCGGAGCGCTCCAGCAAACGCAAGCAATTCGAATTAGCTCGCAATATTTTGAAAAATGAGATTATCTATCAAGGTGGCTTCTTTGTTTTCTACGACAATTCTGGCAATTTCCGCTTCTCGCTTGTGTTTACGGAATACAAAATCGAAAACAACAAAATTAAAACTGAATTTAGCAGCTTCCGCCGCTACACCTACTTTGTCGAAATTGGCAAACCTAATAACACATTCAAACAACAAATCATTAAAGCCAATTTCGACGACTTCGACTCCATCAAAGAAGCTTTCTCGCTTGCCAAAGTTACAAAAGAATTTTATGATGAGATTGCTTTGCTCTTTACTAAATTAGTTGGTGGTGAGAGAGCCAACAAAGGCAAAAAAGATCATTTTAAAAAAATAATCAAGTATCCAGGTGAAAACGAAACCGAAATCAAAGATTTTACTGTTAGGCTTATTGGTCGTTTGCTCTTTTGCTGGTTCCTGAAAAATAAAAAATCTTCTAACAATATACCATTGATTAGTAACGATATTCTGTCTTCAAAAAAAGTTAATGAAACTCAAAATTATTACCATAATGTATTAGAGCCACTGTTTTTTGAAGTTCTTAATACTGAAAATTCTGAAAGAAAAGAAAAGTTCAAAACTGAGCCGTTTAATATTGTCCCATACCTGAATGGTGGACTGTTCGAACCACAAGATAAAGATTATTACAAAATCAACGAAATTACCCAAAATTCTGAATACATTAACACACTTGTTGTGCCTGATAAATGGCTTTTGAAAATACTAGAATTGTTCGAGCGATATAATTTTACTATCGACGAGTCTTCGCCTTATGATGTGGAATTAAGCATTGACCCCGAAATGCTGGGTATGATTTTCGAAAATTTGCTTGCCGAAATTAACCCCGAAACAGGCGAAACCGCACGAAAAGCAACTGGTAGCTTCTACACTCCACGCGAAATTGTCGATTTTATGGTTGAGCAAAGCCTTACTGGATATCTCAAAGACAAGCTTGCAGGCAATCCTAATATTGACCAACAAATACTTGACGAAAAACTTAAAGATCTCTTTAACCCGTTTTCAACAGAAAATCCCTTCGCTGATATTCCTTCGGCTTCTGATACTATTTTTTCTGCTTTGCTCGATCTCAAAGTGCTCGACCCCGCTTGTGGTTCGGGTGCTTTTACTATGAGTTTTGTTCATAAAATGCATATTATTCTGGAAAAAATTGATCCTAATGGAAAAAAATGGCTCGTTCATCTATTGAAAAATATAAATGATGCTACTTTCAGAAAAACTTTAGAAAACAAACTACAAGGCGAAAAAGATTTAATCGATTACTCTCGCAAGCTCGGTATCATTAGAAGAACTATCTACGGTGTCGATATCCAGGAAATTGCCATAGAAATCGCACGCCTTAGATGCTTCCTTACTCTCATCGTTGATGAAAAAATTGACGACAGCAAGCCCAATCGCAACATACTTCCACTGCCTAATCTCGATTTTAAATTTATCGCCGCAGATAGCCTGGTTGGTCTTAATTTTATTTATTCAAAATCTGGATTTTATTCTGACACCGTTGAAAAAGATTTCAAGAGTATTGTCGATGAATTATTTAATTTAAAAGACGTATTTTTCGATGCTGACCAAAATAAAAAAATTGAATTGAAAGAGAGATATTTTGAATTAATGAATAAATTAAAAGATCTTTTGATAAGCGGTAGAAAGATTAAGCCTGATTTAAAATTGGAAGGTTTAAAACTCACACAATGGAACCCATTCGAAAGCAAACCCACCGACTGGTTCGACCCCGAATTTATGTTCGGCGTCCGTGATGGTTTCGATATCGTTATCGGCAATCCGCCGTATATTCAATTGCAAAAAGATGGTGGGCGATTGGCTAAATTATACCAAAATCAAAATTATGTAACTTTTGCCCGAACTGGTGATATTTATTCCCTTTTCATCGAACGTGGCATTAATCTATTAAAACATAATGGAATTTTATCTTTCATCACTTCCAATAAATGGATGCGTGCAGGCTATGGCGAAAAATTACGTGATTTTTTGGCAACAAAAACAGCACCCATCCAATTAATCGATTTCGGTGGTTACAAAGTTTTCGAATCCGCCACAGTGGACACAAATATATTAATTACAAAAAAATCATCCGTAGAGACGCAGCATGCTGCGTCTCTACACCAACACCAAAAAAATATATCCCACGTAGAGACACAATGCATTGTGTCTCTACAAAATACACATCAATTCTATGCCTGCACCGTTGGCAGCGATTTCAATTCCGATACCTCCATTGCCGATTATTTTGAACAACATAAACAATTAATGCCTCGTATGAATAAATCGGCTTGGATTATTTCCTCCGATATCGAAACCAAAATTAAAGAAAAGATTGAAGCTATCGGCACACCCCTTAAAGATTGGGATATTAATATTTATCGTGGTGTTTTGACCGGTTTAAATGAAGCATTTGTTATTAACGGGAAGAAAAAGGACGAATTAATTGCCCAAGACCCCCGCAGCGCCGAGATTATAAAGCCAATTCTTCGCGGAAGGGACATTAAACGTTATAAAGCAGAATTTGCCGACTTGTGGTTGATTAATTCCCATAATGGAATAAAGGATAAAGGAATAAAAAGAATTGATGTAGTAAATGATTACCCCGCAATTTACAATCATTTAAAGCAATATGAAAAAGAATTGATTAAACGGCAAGATAAAGGAGACCACTGGACTAATTTAAGAAACTGTGCCTATCTCGAAGAATTTGAAAAGGAGAAGATAGTGTATTCGGAAATAGTAAGAGAACAACAATTTTATTTAGATAATAAAAAGTATTATCCAGAAGCAACCTCTTTCATATTAACAGGTAAAGATTTAAAGTATTTAATAGCATTGTTAAATACAAATTTTATTACTTATGTATTTAAAAGATTTTATGCTGGAGGAGGATTAGGTGAAAGTGGTTTTAGGTACAAAAAAGCATTTATAGAACAACTCCCTATTCCCAAAATACCTCACGAACAACAGCAGCCCTTTATAGAATTAGTAGAAAAAATTCTCGCCAAGAAATCCAAAGTAGGTCAATCATCCCTGATTGACACCGACACCACCGCCGAAGAGCGAGAAATAGACCACCTCGTTTATAAATTATACAATTTAACCGACGAAGAAATAGCCATAATAGAAAAAAACAAATAACCACCCCCGTAGAGACGCAATGCATTGCGTCTCTACAAAACCCCAAAAAAATGTATCCTAATGTAGAGACACAGGATGCTATGTCTCTACAAACCCAAAAAAAATAATATATTTCGTAGAGGCACAATGCATTGTGCCTCAACAACACCAAAAACATATTACAAACCCCGGGGGATTGTGAACCCCGTAGAGACGCAATGCATTGCGTCTCTACAAAACCAACAAAACAAAAATAATCGTGCCTCTACAAAATACGTTTCAACAAATTGCGTTTCAACAAAAAAATGAAAACAATAATATTTTAATAAACAATGACCAAATACCAAAACAAATATCGAATTGAATCAATACGGCTACCGAATTACGATTATTCGCAACCCGGTGCATATTTCATTACAATATGCACACACAACAAAATACATTATTTCGGCGAAATCACAAACGGCAAAATGCAATTGAATAAATTCGGAAAAATTGTGGAGGAAGAATGGTTAAAAACACCAATGATACGACCCGATATGAATTTAATTTTAGATGAATATATTATTATGCCCAATCATTTTCATTCGATCATCATTATCAATGAAAATGAAATTAACACCCGTAGAGGCACAATGCATTGTGCCTCTACAAATTGCGTCTCTACAACAAATTGTGTCTCTACAAATCAATTTGGACGTCAATCAAAAAATCTCGGTTCAATCGTTCGTGGTTTCAAATCTGCCTGCACCAAACAAATCAACATCCTGCGACCCGCCACAATCCCACCAATCTGGCAACGCAATTATTACGAACATATAATCCGAAACGAAAAATCGCTATCCGAAATACGAAATTACATACAAAATAACCCATTAAACTGGGAACACGACGAATATTATATTCACTCGTAGTCCGGAATATTACTAAACTCAATTATTCCGCGTAGCTAATGTTTATTTGCAGATAAAGCCGATTGTCTTTGTTGCCCTTGATTAAATCGTAGGAACTGCCTAAATTTTCGAGTTTCGGTTTTTCTAATCTCGTATAAGCAAAATACAGCTTGATATATTTCAATGGTGAATAATTAATCCGAAGCAACACGCGACTGCCTTCATCATATAGCGGGTTTGTGTAAACAGAAGTTGGCATTCTATATTCATAATGCCAGATAGCGGATGAATAACTATCAGTATTAAAAACAGAAACTCTGCCTGTAATTGAGAGATTTTTCAGCACATCGTAACTTATTTGCAAATAAGAGGCATAACCATTTTCATTAGGCTTTTTGTGTTCAAAGTCAATATCAGTCGCATCAAATCGGGTTTTGAATGTTAAATTTTTTATAATTCTGCGCTCGAATTCAAAACGAACCTGATTACGGCGAAGAGTGTAAATTACCTGGTTTGTGGCTCCTTTGGGTTTAAAGCCATCAGTTTTAGCTTCGGCTCTTATCAATAGAAAAAATGAACCGAGCAATTTATCATCATATAGATGTTTGATAGAATAATCAAAGCCTTTGATTGGCTTTTCGACGGAATAGGTGCGGCAATGAGTGCGATATAAATCCAAATATGCTTCGGTTCTAAGATTTTTGCTTATTTTTGCAGAAAAGGCTGTATAAAGCCCTTCTTCGTTTGCAGGGATAGAACTTTCGCCAAAGTTGTATCCCCAAAAGCTTCGGTAATTTGAATGGTAGTTTCTATAATGAACTGCAAAATCAACATTATTGAGTTTGAATAAAGAATATAGCTTCACCGCTGGAAATTCTTCTGAATAGAGAGAATATTCACCGCCCAAGCTAATATTTGGAGCGGAATAAAGCGAATATACGGAAATAATAGTTGAACTCGAGCCTTCGAAGGCACGGCTGGAAGAGCTTTTTAGAGGATAATCGTATTTTAACGAGAAACAGGTAGCGCCAAGTGTGATTTTTTTGTAATTATATGCAAAATTAACTGCAACGGATTTTTCACCAAGGACATCTTTTTTGTTGATTTCTGTTTTGGTGCGGAAATAATTTGCAGTGTAAATAGAGGTAGCAACATTTTTTGCTGTATCAATATTTGCGGGTCGTTTAGCATTCGAGACGAAAGCGGTTAGAGTAAAGATATGCCACAGGTGATTGAATTTGTATTCGATGGCGGCTCCACGCATAAAGTTTGTTCTCATTGATGATGTGTTTAGATTTATCGAGTTTCGATAGGGTGCAGCCGAACGAACCGCATCGCCACCTTTGCCCAGAGAATATGTTTGCCAGAGCGTATTCCCGCAGCCGAAAGCAGCAGCGAAATCCCCAACTAATATTTTTAAATTATCAGTCTGATATTTTGAACCGACAGAAAAAAAATCATAAAGATAAATCTCACCTAAATTTTTATTTCCGATAGCTTGAATTTGGAATTGGGAGTAATTTGCCTGAAATCTCTGATAAATGTCGTATTTATCGCCAAGGTATTTTTTCTCTTTCAATCCCCGTACAGTTTCGAAACGCTCGATGCTACGAACTTTGTAGTCGGAAGAAAACAGACGGTGCGATATTGTGTCCCTATCGGTTGCTTTAATTATTATTTTTTGCTGGATGTCGGAAAGCTCTAAACCATCGAAAAGCGACCAATAGGACGAACCCGGATTATTGTTGAACCGTTCAATTATTGTAGAAGAAACATAATAATTAATGTTTGGCAGAACAGTCAGGGCGTCCGGGCGGGCTTTGTAGAGCTTGATAGGATTTGCGAAATAATATTCGAGAGTTTCAATAACATCGGTTAGTTCTTCTTCTGAGGAAAATTGAATAAGGTATCTTTCCAATTCGAAATCATCTATATTCTGAGAATACAGACAATTTGAAAATAGTAAGAGGACATTCAATATAAAGCTATTTTTGCTCATAAACGAGAAATGAAGAACCTGAAAGTTCTTCATTTCAACTAAAAAGCAAATATATGTAACAGAAACTTATGCTAAATCTTCGTCGTCCTCGAATAAATCGTCTTCTTCGTCGAAATCAAGGTCGTCTTCGTCGAATTCTAAATCTTCTTCGTCGAAATCGAATTCTTCGTCGTCAAAGTCGAACTCTTCATCATCAAAGTCTTCATCGTCATCATCATCGCCAAAATCGAATTCATCACCTTCGTATTCATTATCTTCGTAGTAATCTTGGTCTTCTTCGTCGTCATCGTCATCTTCGTCTTCGTCAAAATCATCGTCTTCTTTGCTCAGACTGATAGGTGCAATTAAAGAAATTTCCGGGAAATAAGCGAAGAAATGTTGCTTATTCTCATTCTGCAATGAAATGATAAAAAACTTAATTAATTGATTTACATTTAACATAAAAAAACCTATATATTACAACAATAATTATTATCAAATTTCATAAACATACAAATATCGCAGAAATAAACAATTCAAACAAAATATTTTTAGAAAAAACATACATTTTTCAGATTATTAATTAAACACTAATAAATAAACAAAATATTTTGATTTTGCTATTATTTCTTGTTTCATAATAATTTGCATAGATTAACATAATTAGTTATATTTCGTTAATTATATAAGTAATAACGGTGATGCAATGAAAAAATTACTTTTAACTTTTATACTCCCATTTTTTTTATTTAACAACCTGATTTCGCAGGAGATAAGGGCAACAGTAAGCGTCAATATGGAGCAAATAGATCCAGATAAACGAATATTTGTTTCATCTCTTGAAAATGACTTGCAGAATTATATAAACAATCAACAGTTCGTAAATATTGAATGGGAAGGCGAACGCATTCCAGTGGATATAAACATAGTATTATCGGGTGGCAATAGGAACAGATTTTCAGCACGGATGTATATTGTGTCCCGTCGCCCACTGCTGGACGATGCCGAAGCAACTTCCGTTGCTGTGAGATTGCTCGAAAACAAATGGGCATTTTCGTATTCGCAGGGAGCAAATCTAACCTTCAATATCAATAGATTTGATGAAATAACAAGCATTATTGATTTTTATATGATGCTAATAATTGGAATGGATTTAGATAGCTATGGCGAACTTGATGGGAATGTTGCATTCGACCGTGCAAAGCAAGTATTGTTGCTTGGTGCAAATCAAGGAGTTGAAGGTTGGGGAACGTACGCGGCACCGGGTGAACTTACTAAATACACTTTAATAAGTGAACTCACTGACCCGCGCTATCATAATTTCCGTAAATTAATAACAGAACTATATTTAGATGGAATGGATTTGCTCGCAAAGAACAAACAAAAAGCACTCGGCAACATTGCTCAAACTATATCAAAAATGGCTGATTTCAAGGAAAAGCGAATGGTCGGACCGAGCGCTTTTCTTCAAATGTTTTTTGATACAAAATCGCGGGAATTCGCCGCACTCTTCAAAGGTTATCCGGACGGGAAAGTTTTCGACAATTTAATATATTTAGATCCAACTAATGCACACATTTACAACGAAGCCAGAAGATAATCTGCGAGGGTAATAATTGAAAGAACGTCAAAAAGATACAGTTTCGCCACTGAAAAACAAAGAAGATGAATTAGATATTACACTGCGTCCGGCTATTTTCGAAGAATTTATCGGACAAAGGAAAATTGTAGAAAATCTGAAAGTATTCATCAAAGCGGCACTGCAAAGAAAAGAAGCATTAGACCACGTTCTGCTAACCGGACCGCCCGGACTTGGCAAAACAACATTAAGCTACATTATTGCCCGGGAAATGGGCACAAACATAAAAACCACATCCGGACCCGTTCTGGAAAAGCCCGGAGATTTAGCCGGATTGCTAACAAACTTACCCGACGGAGATATATTATTTATTGATGAAATACATCGACTATCGACGGTAGTAGAAGAATATTTGTATTCTGCAATGGAAGATTTTCGGCTGGATATTATGCTTGATAGCGGACCATCAGCTCGAACAATTCAGATAAAAATACCTAAATTTACATTAATCGGTGCAACGACACGTGCCGGATTGCTTTCAGACCCGCTTCGTTCACGTTTCGGAATTGTAAACCGGCTTGATTATTATGATAGCAAAGATTTATTTGTTGTGGTGCTGCGTTCAGCGAAGATTTTGGATATACCAATCGATGAAGAAGGAGCAATGGAAATAGCAAAGCGTTCGCGTGGAACGCCCAGAATTGCAAACCGATTGCTCAAACGTACCCGGGATTTTGCCCAAGTGAAAGGAGATGGAAGAATCACGCGAGAAATTGCCCAATACGCTCTTTCGGCTCTTGATGTTGATAAATACGGGCTGGACGAAATGGATAAGCGTATTCTTCAGGCAATAATTTACAAATTTAATGGTGGTCCGGTTGGGATAAACACAATTTCGGTATCAGTTGGCGAAGAGCCGGGAACAATTGAGGAAGTATATGAACCGTTTCTAATTCAGCAAGGTTTCATCAATCGCACTCCGCGTGGCAGAACTGCAACCAGGCTTGCGTATGAACATTTAGGAGCATCGCATAGCGAAGACGAAAACAGATTATTTTGATAGCAAACAAATGTTTATAAATATAAAGAGGCTGCTTTTTCAACGAGGCAGCCTCTTTTATTAGAAAAAAGTGATGTATTTATTTACCGAGTAGTTCGCGATAAGTTGCAACATATTTCATATAATTAGTTGGTGTGTTTTTGACGCGTTCTATTTCTTTGGGAGTGAGTTCGCGAACAACTTTTCCGGGAAGACCTGCGAAAAGAGTGTAGGGCGGCACTTCGAAGCCTTCGCGCACCAAAGCCCCAGCTGCGACCAAAGCTCCTTCGCCAACAGTTGCACCATCTAAAACAATAGCACCAATTCCGATTAAACAGCCTTTTTTAAGAGTGCAGCCGTGCAGAGAAACTGAATGAGCAACAGACACATCTTCTTCTATCACAAGTGGATAAACTTCGTTTGTAACGTGGAGCATAGACATATCCTGAATATTCGAGCGAGCTCCTATTTTGATATAGTGAACATCACCGCGAATAACAGTATTATACCAAACAGATACATTCTCTGCAATTTCTACATCTCCGATAATCCGGACACCTTCGCAAATAAAAGCAGTAGGATGAATCTTTGGGGTTTTGCCATTGTATGAAATAATACTTCCACTATTACCTGTTTCGAGTTTCATCTAAACTCCGAAATTTGTTGAACTAATACTTCTTTTTCGATTTTTTTATTTCACGTTTCATTTGTTTTTGAAGTTCTTTAAGTTTTTCAAGTGCTTCTTCTTTGAATTCTTCGTAGCGGTAAAGCTGCAAGCTATAATCAAGACGGCGGTCTAAATCGCCAAGCACATAGTAGGCTTCATTAATTTCCTGAAATCGTTGGAGAAAATATTCATCTCCGTTATGCAAATCAGGATGGTAGCGCTTAACAAGTTCGTAAAACGCTTTTTTTATGTCGTCTCGCGAAGCGGTTCGCTCCACACCCAATATTGCATAATAATCTTTCGGTTTCATATCTGATTGCAAAATTAAGTAAAAAATAACGAAATTTCTTTTTTAATATTATTCTACCATTATAGATTATAGAGAATAATGAAAAAAAATACATCCGTATTTTTACTTAATTTGAAAACAACAAAATTGAAATATTATTAAAAATTCGAAAAATAATGCAAATTAGAACGGATTTTCGACAAACATTTGTATCATTATATTTTCTTTGCTTTTACCAACATCCATTCTTAAAACCATTCCTTGCATAAAGGCACGAAGCCCTAAACCGTAAGTATAACGCATATTTTGATGAAATTCAGCAAAATCCCATTCGGGAGCAACTCTTCCTAAATCGCCAAACAAAGCCAATTGCAAAACATCAATGCCAATTTTTCGCGTCCATTCGTAATAGTTAAAAGGATTCCAATCAAGATTTTTCCGAAGTTCCAACGAATAATATAGCATAGCCCTATCGTGAAACCTTAGGTCTTTGTATCCGCGAAGGTATTTGGTTCCGCCAAGTGTCGGACCGACAAATAGTTTGCCTCGCTTATATTTCCCTTTGAATTTTTCGTCCCAAGACGGTGTGTCCATCGTAACAAAATTGAAGGCAATCACAGTAGGAAATGAGTTGATGCCGTCAAAAATCGGGTAAAAGCAGCGGAAATCGGCTTTCCATATATCAGCGGGGACGTCGCACCCAAAAGCATTGAATTGTTTGATATATGATACTTTTTGATATGTTCCGTAAGTTGGGAAATAAATATAGTTTGCATTATCGTTTGATAGTGAAAAATCAATTGCAGAAGTAACAAGCTTGAGCCTTGTAAAATTATTTTTCAAAGTCATATCCCTATAAATAAGCTTTGTCTCGAAAAATACTTTACCGATATTCAACACCGGCTCATTGATTTGCTCCTTGCTCCGAATATCGATAACATATTCAAAATCTTTGTCTATTCCCTTCCCAATTGGCAAAAGATGCTTTAAGTTCAGTTCAAACCAATAATCTGTGCCGTGCAAAAGTAGATGTTGCTCTTCGCGGGAGTTGTTGCTTCCGGGCACAATCCCATTTGCATCCGGCAATCCAATGTATTCTTTCACGTCGCCAAGCTTGCCAACAAAGATGTCGGGTCTAATGAACTGCCTTTTAAATAAAGGGTTTTGCACTTCATCTGCCTGAAGATAAACGTATTTAGAACCATTTGTCGATATTATTCCGCCAGCTTTGGTAAATGAGTTTTTTTGAGGATAACCTTTGATACTTGTAAAGCTTCCGAACACCCAACCCAATGAATTGCTGTAAAATCCGAACGGAAGCGTATTGACACTAACAGCAGAAGAATCGTTTTCATTTGCAAATGCTAATGAGCTTATCAAACTGAACGATATTAGAAATATTTTCAGTATTCTCATATTATCACTTGTTTTTTTGCAATATTAAGCAAAAATTATGTTCATACCAATAAATTCGTCGTATAGTGAAGATACTATCTTATTCAAAATTGACTTTAAATAATCATTAATAATATATTAATTTTGTTATTTGAATAATGATTAAATATGTTTTAGATGAATTGTTTATTGACCATATGCCGAAAGTAGATAATTGCAAAGAAGTAGAGCAAATATTATTAACAGATTAATTGTAATTCTGATTATTCCAGTAATATTATATAATTCTGCCGGATATGTGTTTTTATTCTCAATTTCTCAAAGAATTATCAAAAAAGAAATCAAACAACTGCTAAAATCGAGCTTGCCGGAAACGGAAGTAGAATTTTTGAAAATAAAGATTGGAGACCCAAATTACAGAAAGTTCGAAAAGAATGAATTTTTCTATTTCGGGCGGCTGTACGATGTAATTAAGATGGAGATTGCAGATGGATGGAGGCATATTTTATGCATAAACGACAAAAAAGAGGAGCAACTTTTCAAAAATTTGGATGAATTGATAAGCAATTCTTTTCAAAACGAAGGAAGCCGAGGATATGTATTAAGTAAATTGCTCTCTCTGCTGTTATTTTTCGAAGAGCACGCAAAAACAATATTCTTACCGAATGTAGCATTAATTCAGAGTAATATAGTTAAATTAGAAAAATACATTTCTTATATTTCAGATATACCTACTCCACCGCCAGAAATATAAAAGTATCAGTAAAACTACCTTATTTATAATTTGAACATATATTTTAAACAATAATTTGAGGAATTTATGAGAAAAATAAGCATATATATTGTTTTTCTTTGTCTTTTGTTTAATTCAGTACTTGCCAACAAGGACACTTTGCGAGTGTATCGTCTTGGCGATGTAGTTGTCAGCGGTGTTCAAAAAACGCCACAAATAACTGCTTCGTCGTCTGTGATTGATTTAAAAATGCTCTCCATAACGGACGCCAAATCATTTTCCGAGTTGCAGTTATATATGCCTTCAACGATGATCAGAACAAACTCTCGCGGCGAAGCTTTGCCATTTATTCGAGGAGCCGGAGAACGTCAGATGGGATTATTTTTAGACGGAGCTTTGATAAACATCCCTTGGGACAATCGACTTGACTTGAACATTGTTCCAACTGAAATAATCGGACGGGTTAAGGTTGAGAAAAACTCTAATTCAGCACTTTGGGGACCAAATATACTTGGCGGTGTAGTTAGCATTTCGTCTTATGAACGAGTATCCGACGGAATAGGCGGAAATGTAAAGCTTCAATATACAGACGGAGGTGGTCGGTATATTGCCGCATCGAACGATGGAAAATTTGGGAATTTCAATTATCTGACAGCAGTCAGTTACAACAAAGCGGACGGATTTTTGATGTCGAAAGATGCTCCAAATACCTTGCTGCATCAATCGCAAAACTCCCAGCTTCGCACAAACAGCGATTTCGAAAGGCTAAATGTATTCATTCGCTCGGAATACAAACCTGCTGACGGAACTTCACTTGGTTTGTCCTATAATTTGACTACAGCCGAAAAAGGGGTTCCCAGCGAAGAATATCTGTATGCAAAAGATGCTCGTTTCTGGCGTTATTCAGATATCAATCGCAATGTTGTTACATTCAATGCTGAACAGTATTTAGGGCGAAATATGATATTCCGCACAACTCTATGGGGCGATTTCTTCAATCAGCAAATAGATGCATATGATTCTACTTATTCAAAAATTGTAACAAAGCAAAAGGACAAAGATTTCACATTTGGAAACCGCTTTGCGTTGGAATATGAAGTGTTTGAAAAGAACTGGCTGACTGCTGTATTTAATTCGTATTATTCGACGCACAAGGAAAAAATTGACAACAACGCAGAAGATGAATTTTCGCAGTTTACATATTCAGCAGGAGTAGAATACAAATCAAGCTATAAAGATATTAATTTTGCTGCAGGAGCAACATACGACGGAGCAGTAACCCCGAAAACAGGAATTTACAAAGATAGCGAAGGCGAAACATTTCAAGATTTTGGGCTATTTGTAGGTTCGCGATATTTTTTGACAGATGAAATTTCTACTTATGCAAATATTTCCCGGAGAACACGCTTCCCAACCTTGCGCGAAGCATATTCCGGAGCATTAGGAAAATTCATACCAAACCCTGATTTAGGGGCAGAAACAGGTCTGCTTCTCGACTGGGGAATAAGCTACACTTCTGAAATTGTTAATTTGAATTTTACAGCATTCGGGAGCTTCTATGATGATTTGATTATTCGCATCAAAGTGCCAAAGGATCATCCGCTTTACGACCCGAATTATCCGAATATGCGAATGAGAGACAATCTTGCCGAAGCAACAGTTTATGGTGCAGAACTTGGATTTAATTTGTTGCCAAACTCAAACCTGCTACTTCAAGGAAATGCCACATTTATGAAATCAGAAGGCAAAGAGCAAGGCAAGAAAGTTGATCATCTCGAATATAAACCTGAAACGCAAGCATCGTTTGTAGCTGGTTATAAGTTTAGTTTTGGGCTCGTCCCACAAGTTGAATTGGAGCATATCGGCAAGCAATACGCTCTGAATGCTATTTCAGGTGAGTTCGACGAGCTTGAAAGCTATACTTTGCTGAATTTACGTATCGGCTATAGTTTCGACCTATATGGAAACAACTTTGAATTATTTGCCCGATTAAACAACATAACTGATGAATATTACTTAACCCAAATTGGATTACCCGGCTACGGAAGAACATATACTTGCGGAATAAGCGTAAGATATTAATTTTTGAATTGCATTATATAGCTAAAATCAAAGCCCGTATAGCATATTTGCAATACGGGCATTTTTTTTATTATCGTTAAAATTAATCTACATAAGTTTACTCTAAAGAATAAAAAAAGTTTAACGATAAATTCATTATTAAAATATTGATTATTTCGTTTTTTATTTGTATGTTATAGATAAAAAAGAGGTTTTGTTATGGCTACTCAAACAAACATTTTGCTGGAAACCGGAACCAACGAGCTCGAAATAGTAGAATTTGTAATCGATTTTACAGATGAAAATAAAGTTGAACAAACACAATCATTCGGTGTGAATGTAGCTAAGGTGCGGGAAATCATCAGAATGCCTCAGCTTACTAAATTGCCCAATTTACACGAGTGCGTTTGTGGAGTGTTTAATTTGCGTGGAGTGGTAATTCCGGCGCTTGATTTGCGTAAGTATTTATATGGCATTCCATCGGATTTGACAGACAACAAAATGATTATCACTGAATTTAATAAACTGCGGGTTGGATTAATTGTTAGCGATGTTAAGCGTATTCACAGAATTTCCTGGACCGAAATCACAACGCCCGACGCTATGGAAGAATTCGGAAGCGACAAATCATCTATCGTCGGAATAATCAACCTGAAAGATGTAACTGTTTTGATGCTTGATATTGAAAAAATCGTAGCTGATATTGATCCGTCTTCTGCAATTGATATAAAACAAAAAGTAGAAAAATTTGAGAAGCAATTACGTGCCATCACAGCAGAGGATTCTCAAACTATTCGCAGAATGATTACCGATAGATTAAAGATTGCAGGTTTCGAAATTGAAGCATTTCATAATGGCGAAGAAGCCTGGAAACGTTTGCAGGAAATCGCCCAAAAAGTGCGTGAAGGTAGCAAATTAGAAGATTACTGCGATATTGTAATAACGGACATTGAAATGCCTGTAATGGATGGCTACACTTTAACGAAGTTAGTAAAAAGTGATCCTATTTTACAAAAATTGCCTGTTATCATATTTTCTTCGATTATTTCTGAAGATGTACTTCACAAAGGAAAATCAGTCGGGGCAGACGCACAGCTAACAAAGCCACAGATAGGTGAACTACTAACAACTGTAAGATACCTAATTGACGAATATAATAACAAATCATAAACAAATTAATGAGTAAATATGAAAAAATTTCTACTTGTTAGCACAATATTATGCGTTTCTGCTTTTTTGGTTTCATTTTTAAATAGCCCGAACAGCCCGAAGTTTAAGTATTCAGATTTCGAAACGCCAAAATATTGTGGGACTACCTGCCACCGCGACTTCTACAATCAATGGTCGCAAGCAATGATGTCCCAGTCCTATACTCACGAATGGGACGAAATTGAATATTTTGCTTTGGCACTGCCTCACGCACGGCTCGACGAAAAAGTTGCAGAAGTGGAAGCAGGTTGCAATGGTTGCCACGCACCATTCGCTCTACTTACCGGCGACATTCCTCCGAAACCACCTTCAGTCGGGACAAGAGCAAACGAAGGTGTTTCCTGTGAAGTATGTCATCTGATTTCCGGATTTGAGGGAGACCTTCCTTACAATTTCAACTACGTCATTAAACCGGGGAAAACAAAGTATAACTCACGAATTGGCGAGGTCGGTTCGCCTGTGCACAAAATTGAAGTAAATCCAATAATGAAAACAGGAGACTTTTGCGGTATTTGCCACAACGAAAAAAGTCCATACGGTGTATGGGTGAAATCTACTCATCTGGAATGGAAAGAAGGACCTTACGCCAAAGAAAACGTTCATTGCCAGGATTGTCATATGCCGCGGGCACAAAGCATAAAAGCAGCAATGGGAAAAGTATATCCTGACGTGCGTCAGCATATTTTTGCAGGTGCTCACGACCCGTCGAAAGTTCGTGGAACAATCGAGCTTAAAGTTTATCCAGACCATAGTGAATGCGAACCCGGCGATGCACTTAAGCTTACGGTTACATTGTACAACCAGAAAACCGGGCACAAGTTCCCGACTGGTTCGGTAGAAGACAGGTTAGTATGGCTCGAACTTGTTGCAATCGACGAAGACGGAACAAAATATCATATTCCTGTCAGCCGAAAAGGTTTTCCCGGCGAGGAATATACAATTTCTTCAAAGACGCTTGCCTATCAGGATATGGGAGTTCCACTGAAAGATCTGAATTTCAAAGGATTAGAACGTGATGATATTACCGAAGGCAACAGAATTTTCCGTATGCCTTATTTCGACCCGCAAGGAAGAATGACTATACAGCAATGGAACACAGCTTCACTTGGAGTTGATTATCGCATAGGACCACGTGAAACAAAAATTGAGAACTTTACATTCCATATACCTGATAAAATCAAATCAAAAGAACTTACATTCAAAGCTACGCTGTATTATCAACTGCTTGTAAGTTCAGTCGGGAAATATTTGAAAGTACCCGAAGAAGAATACCGTCCCTTTGAAGTAAACACAGCTTATGCAAAAGTAAAAATAATTGATTAAAGGTGAAAAAATGAGAAATTTAGCTTTAGTTATTATTGTTGTGTGCATATTTTTAGAAGCATACAGCGAAGCATCGGCTATCCCGGCATTTGCCCGTCAGTATAGATTATCCTGCCAAACCTGCCACGCCCCAGTTCCAAAACTCAAACCTTACGGAGATGAATTTGCCGCAAATGGTTTTAAATTCAAAGATAGCGAAGCCCCAAGATATTTTGTTGAAACAGGAGACTCCCAGCTTTCGTTGATGAGAGAGTTCCCGATAGGATTTCGATTTGATTTGAATGCCGCATACAATACAGCAAACCAAAAGAAAGGTGATTTTGCAACTCCTTATGTCTTGAAAATTTTATCTGGCGGGACAATCGCCCCCGATATAGCATATTACTTCTACTTTTTCTTTTCAGAAAGAGGTGAAGTTGCTGGAATTGAAGATGCTTATATAATGTTTAATGATTTGTTCAATATTAATTTAGATTTATATGTCGGACAATATCAAATATCTGACCCGCTTTTCAAACGAGAACTTCGATTGACCTTTGCCGACTACAACATTTACAAAACAAAAGTTGGCATTGCAAAGGCAAATCTTGCTTACGACCGTGGTGTGATGCTTACTTTTGGGCTCGAAACCGGCACAGACGTTGTTTTGCAAGTAGGGAACGGAAATGGTATTTCTCCGGCAAATGAAGCAAGACTGTTTGACAAGGACAAATATAAAAACGTTTCAGCAAGAATTTCCCAAGATATTGGAGAATTCGCCCGAATCGGTGCATTTTCTTATTTTGGGAAAGAAAGTGTTAATAGTAATTTTACGCGAAGCAATCAGGAATTCACAATATTCGGACCTGACCTAACATTAAGTTACAGTGATATTCTGGAACTAAATCTTCAATATCTCTTCCGAACTGATAAAAACACTTTGAGAAATTCAGCTTCTTCGGCTATTGATAAAGAAGTAAAAACCGATGGAGGATTTGCCGAGTTGATTTTTACTCCAAAAGGTGATAATTCAGGACCTTATGGAGCGGTGTTGCTTAATTATATAAATAGCGACTACAAAGAACTAAACGAAAAGTCATTAACATTGCACGCAGGGCATGCCATACGCAGAAATTTACGACTTTTTACTGAGTACACATACACAGATAGCGAAGAGTTAGGAAAGTTTGGCAAAGCTGTCGTTGGAATAATGGCAGGCTTCTAAGTAAATTATTATTTTATATAATATTTGTTTGCGACTTCAACTTTTATTCGTATTTTATTTACGAAAGAAGTTGAAGTTTTTATTATTTAGAGATCAATACTCGTTATTCAACTTATTGAATATTTTCAGCTGTTTTTCTAATATTTTTCTGATATCAATAAGATAGCTACTCAAAATTGTTCTCGCGATAATAACTACAAAAGTTTATTAATGAATATTTCATAATATTGAAAAGCAATTGTTGTTGCTTTTAGTTAATATGATGAAAATTAACAATTGTGATTAATTAACATTATTATTTACAAACATGAGATGAAAATGAGATTTGTTATTTTAATTACTTTAATTTTTTTAGTGGTGCATTCATCATTATTTTCACAAAAAGTTATTACTGCCAATTCTATTGGTAATTTTAATGATGGAGTAGCTCCTTTTTTGCTTGACAACAAGTGGGGATTTTTTGACAATGCTGGAAACATTGTAATTCAACCAAAATTAAAAGTTTTTGTAAATAACTATGGTGATTCTCCCCGTTTTTCTGAAGGATTAACTGCAATAGTGGATTTCGAAACAGGAAGAGTGGGCTATATAGACAAAAAAGGCGAGATGAAAATACCTGCTGTTTATTACTCGGCAACTTCATTTAATGAAGGTGTCGCATTTGTTGGACGTCAAAATGATTATGTAATGATTGATACTACTGGGAAAATCATAGGGCAAAACTTTGTTGCTATCAATGGTTATTACTCACGTTTTTCAAACAATCGTGCTTGTGTGCAAAAAGGGTTTGTTTATGGCTACATAAATAAAACCGGGAAATTTGTAATTGAAGCAAAATTCGATGAAGCCGATGATTTCTCCGAAGGACTTGCCTCTGTAAAAATGGATGGGAAATGGGGTTTTATTGATACTTTGGGAAATGTAAAAATTGACTTTAAGTTTAGTAACAAACCAAATTCATTTATGAATGGCAGAGCTTTTATACAAGGCACAAATAATAAATGGGGAATAATTGATACTGTTGGTAATTTGATAATAGAACCAATTTATCATCAAGTTTTTAATTATAGTGGAGGATATGCTATCGTAAGCCTAATGGATGAAAAATGGAACTTAACATACCAGATAATTGACGTTAATGGCAAACCCGTAAAAGTATTCGGGAAAGCAGCTAATAGTATCGAAACAATAACGATTTTGAGCGGTTTTTCGGAAGGATATGCCATCGCAATGAAAGGATGTAAAAAAGGCTTTATAGATAATAAAGGCAAACCTGTTGTCGGTTTTATGTACCGAGAGTTGCACCCAATGTCGTGTGGGATGGCGTATTTTGAAAAATTTGATGAAAAAACTAAAAAAGTATCACGCGGATTTATTAATAGCACTGGAAAAGAAGTCATATTAATTGAAGAACCTAAATTTTGAGATAGTGCTCTTTCCATTTGCAAAAAGAGAATTATTTTATCTAACTTTAAATTAGATTTTTGCAAAATGCTCTTTTGATTGACGTCCAAAATTTGCTATTTTAAGATTGTGGATGTAGCATTTTTCATATTGTTGCTTTATTTTGGATTTGCAACGGTTTATTTGTTTGTGCTTGCTGTGTTTTCGTTGCTACGTGAAAAGAGCTTTCAACCAGAAATAAACAAACTAAACCGATTTGCTGTTCTAATACCCGATTATAAAGAAAACCGAATTATTCTTGATGTAGCGCGTTCGGCACTAAATCACGATTATCCGGGCGAGTATTTCGACGTGTATGTAATTGCTGATGGAGTTGCACCCGAAACTATTGCAAAGTTGAAAGACACAGGATGCAATGTGCTTGAAGTGCAATTTGAAAACAGCACAAAAGCTAAATCGCTTAATTCAGCTCTTAGTAGCATTGAACAAGACAAATACGACTATGCTGTGGTTCTTGATGTCGATAATATTATGCAACCGGGATTTCTGCATCAGATGAACTTAGTGCACAATAGCGGCTACAAAGTTGTTCAAGGACATCGTACAGCAAAAAATATAAATACAAATACTGCATACTTGGATGCATTGAGCGAGGAAAGCGCCAATTCGCTGATTAGGCGAGGAATTTTCAGGCTGGGCGGTTCGGCTATGATAATTGGTTCGGCTTTCTCGATTGAATGGAATTTGTTCAGAAGGCTTATGTCGGACATTCAGGATGTGGCAGGAGAGGACCGCGAACTTGAAATTCGGATATTAGCAGAAAGAATAAAGATAGCATATTGCAGTGCAGCTGTGGTATTGGACGAAAAGGTCGAAAACTGGGGAAATTACACTCGTCAACGCTCTCGCTGGGCTGCGGCACATCTTGATTTTGTTTTGAAATACTTCACCAAAGGCTTTGTTCAGTTATTCAAAGGGAATATTGATTATTTTAACAAGGTGTTGCATAGCTTAATTCCACCGAGAATAATCTTACTCGGGGCATTGTCAGTATTTTTTATTCTGTCGCTTTTAATCTCAGATTTTCCTTTTTCGGGATGGTGGATTTCAATATTCGTTCTATATATAGCAACTTTGATGTTATCAATTCCAAAGCGTTTTTACACTTATAGAATGCTTGCAGCATTATTGGAGCTCCCCAAAATGCTGTTGCTAATGCTACTTTCGTGGGTCAAAGCAAAAGGACAACGCAACAAGTTTGTTTCGACACCACACACTTACACAGGCGAAAAGAATTAGTTGTTTTCCTGAATTGCTTTATTCAATTTTTCTTCGAAATCAGGAATTGTGGCGATAAAATCTTTCATTTCCTCGATGAAAATTTGCATACCGGCTGGGTCGAGCGAATTAATATCAGCAACAACTTCAATAAATTCATCGAAGTGATTTAATTTTGTGTGGATTTTAGCTTTCAAATACAAGGCTTCAAGCCAATTCGGAGCTAAATCAACCAGATGGGCAACTTCTTTGAGAGCTTCATCGAATTTACTTAATTCATATAATACTTGAGCGTAATCGAATATATATTCGGAATTATAGGGTTCTATTTCAAGCGCTTTTTCGTATGATTTCGAAGCTTCATCTAAATCATCAAGATTGTAGTATGCATCACCCATCGAGTGGTAAACGTCTGCGTAATCAGGCTTAATTTTCACACATTGCTTAAAGTCGCGAATAGCAAGCTCATATTCTTCGATTGCGTCATAGCAAATTCCTCTGCCGTAGAGAGCAGGATAATAGTTTGGGCGAACTTGCAGCAGACGAGTAAATGTAGTGATGGCTGAAGTATAATCACCACTGTCGCCCAGTAAACTTGCTAAATTATGAAGAGCATCGACATCTGATGGATTAATATTTATACATTCCCGGTAGCATTCAATAGCTTCGTTGGTATGCCCAATAGTTGTATATACATTAGCTAAATTGTAGTAGCATACTAAAAAATTAGGATTAATAGCAAGTGCCATTTTAAAAGCATCAATAGACTTGTAGTGCATACTATTGTATGAATATACAAGCCCAAGATTGAACCAAAGGTAGTAGTCGTATGGATTTTCGTCTATTGCTTTTTTGTAATATTCTATTGCATCGTTGTATTTATCTAAATTAGTGTAGCAAAAAGCAATTTCCTGAAACAAGTCTTTGCGATAAGAAGCATTCTCTTCCAGACCTTTCAGGATGGAAACAGATTTCTCGTATTCTTTAAGAGATTGGAAAATCAAACCCATTTGAAAATCAATATCATCATTGGCAGGGTCGAGTTGCTTGGCAATATTAATAATATTCAGAGCTTTTTTGGGATTGCCGGTGTTTTCTAATGCAATTGAGTAGTTTATCAAAGTATCAATATCTGTCGGGTTTTCGTTATACAATTCTTCGGCAATTTCGAATGCTTCTTTGTATCTGCCAAGATTGAACAAAATCACACATTTTTTATTTCGTGCATCAACAGAGGCTGGGTTGTATTCCAAAAGAAGTTCACAAAAAGCAAGAGCATCTTCGAACTTGCTTTTCGAAAGAGAATAATCAATTAAATCATCAAGTGCATCAGCACTCGGAAGGTCTTCGTTGCTTTTATTGCGACGACGAATTGCCCGACGGAAACGCTTAAACTGTTCTTCTATATCCTCGGGAAACTCATCATCATATTCATTGAAAAAATCGTTCATTTGCAAAAAATAAAAATAATAATTACAATAATACAACTTATCAAACAAATAATTAAACAAAATATTTTAGTATATAAATCTGTTATTATTTAATTTGTAACAAAAAAGAGTTGCTTGTTTTATTATAGAGTGTAAACTTTTATCAAATTAATTTCGTATTATCAAAAAAAAGAGGGAAGCAATGAAACTCAAATATATTCTATTTATTGCGTTTCTACTCGCAGCTTGCAACAGCGAAGAAAAACTAATTGATAATTTCAAAGATAATAATAAAGCATTGTTTATTTATAACACAGAGAATAACCTTTCAATTGCAAAAGTTGATTTGCTGAACGGGAATGTGCTGGAAGAAAATATTCTCTCAAAGCTACCTCAGATAAATATAAATGATACGATTTCGCTTGCAAGGCATTTTCGGGATAACATATTTTTATTTGCAAAGGGAAGCTTCAAAATATATGTTTTAGATTTTAATACACTTGATTATAAATATACAATTGATTTTTCGCAAAGTCAGATTATTCCAAACGACATTGCATTTGCTAATGCAACTGATGCATATATATCGTTCGAGAACACAGACAAGGTTGGACTATTAGATTTAACAAATTTTGTTTTGGCAAAGCAGATAAAAGTGGGTTCCTCTCCGCGTTCAATAGCTGCATCCGGCAATCAGATTTATGTGGCAAACTACTCGGACAATACTGTTTCAATCATAGATAGTCGCACAAACAAGCAGGAATCTGTAATTTCGGTTGCACCCTACCCTGTTTATGTAGGAGTTCGTTCAGACGGCAAAGAAGTAGTCGTTGTTTCGCGAGGACTTGGAAAAGACCTTACAGACGTCGCTCCTACTGCTGCAATAGCAACAATTATTGATGTTTCAACAAAGCAGAAAGTTGCCGAAATACCAATAGGAACTTCTTCCATCAAAGCTGAAACCGTATTGCCTGTTTCATCAGTAATAACAAACTCAAATTATTTGTTTGCTACAAACGGTAGCAATCTATTTAGAATAAATGTCAAAAGTCGCTCATCAGCTTATAATGTAGGTAAATATTCGTACCGGGAGCTTTTCTTTAACAATTTCAGAAGTGAGATGATTGCTCTTGTAGCCGACGAACAAGGTAATTCTAAGAAAATAAACATTTGCGACCGTTCCACCGGAACAACAAAATATAGTGTAAACGTTCAAAATGGACTTAGATGGATATTGCCAATTTATTAGAGCAAAGAAGAAAATCAATTGTAAATCTGCAATCACTGCTCGACTTAAGCACAAAACTCAACGAGCTTAACGATGAGCAAAAGATACTTAATGCTTCGATTTTGAGTATGATGGGTAAGCTTAAATTTTCCCGAGCTGCCGCATACATCAGAAACGAAGAATGCCTGCAATTAGCTGTAGATAAAGGAATAAAACTATTGCCCGAAAAAGTATATTTTAGCGATTTCAAATTTTCTACGCTTAGTAATTTTTTTAAGAAATTTCAACTTAGTTATATTTTCCCGGTTTATTACAAAAGCGAGCTACTTGCTGTTTTCCTGCTTTCCAGTCCACTTGGAAAAACTGAGCTGACAGACGAAGAATTACATTACGGCGAGCTAATATCGCAAATTACTGCTAATGCACTTCAAACAACCAAATATGTGCATAGTTTGAGCAAATCGAAGCTAAAAGCAGAACGCCATAGCCAGATGCTCTCGACTGTATTCGAAATATCAAGAGATTTCAGCCATTTGCTTTCGCGGGAAAAAATCGTGAAAATGCTCTCCTACCACTTAATGGGGCAGCTGATGGTAAATCGGTTCGCTTTGCTACAGAGAATTAGCGAAAACAATTATGAAGTGCTGATAAATAGATTTAACAATTCAGAAAATATCTCTCGAATAGAAATTATTGGCGAAAATCAATTTGTAAATGTATTAGAAAAAGCTGAGTTCCCGCACAACATAGCTGAATTGTTTCCAAAGGCAGAGCTACTTGTGCCTATGATTGTGCAAGGTGAAACCAAAGGGCTACTGATTGTAGGTCCTACATATAATTCGGCACCGTATGATGAAACAAAGAAACTGTTTATTACAGCAATTGCAAATACAACAATAACTGCGTTGGAAAATGAACGATTATTTCAGGAAGAACTTGCCAAAAAAGCAATCGAGAGCGAACTTGCTTATGCACTCGAAATTCAAAAGAACCTTTTGCCCAAAGTAGCTCCTAATATACCTAATTACTCTATTTATGGTCGAAGCATTCCATCGCGTCAAGTAGGTGGTGATTATTTTGATTACATTATGATAGATGAATATCAATTATTGGTTTCAATAGCTGACGTTTCAGGGAAAGGATTGCCAGCTGCACTTCTTATGGCAAATTTTCAGTCTGCCTTACGTATCTTGGCTTCGCTTGAGCTTGAATTAAATGAGTTGGTTGAAAAATTAAATAGTTTGGTCTATTCAAATACATCTCCTGATAAATTTATTACATTTTTTGTTGGAAAACTCGACCTTTCATCGAATAAGTTTACTTATATAAATGCCGGACACAATCCACCTATGCTATATAGAAATACGACAAAAGAAATTGAATTATTACGAAAAGGTGGCTTGCTGCTTGGTTGCTTGGATAAAGTTTTCAATTATGAAGTTGGCGAAATTGAGTTCAGCGAAGAAGACATTCTGGTAATGTTCACCGACGGAGTAAGCGAAGCACAGAACAAACACGGCGAAGAATTCACAGAAGCGAAATTAGAAAGCATAGTAAAAGCGTACCATAAATATAATGCTGAATTGCTTGTAGAAAAAATAATCTCAGAAGTCGAGGAACATTCTTTTAAATCAAGCTATTATGATGATATTACAATTGTTGGACTTAAAAGAGAAAAATAACAAATATCAAATATTGTTTACTTCGACATTATTCCAATCTTTTCTGCAGCATTAATAAATAATCACCATCACAAACAAAAAAGGCGAAAAACTATTCGCCTTCAGAATAATGAAAAGAGGAAAGCCTTATAATTGGTTGTTTTTCGAGCTGTTCAATGCAAGCTTACGCAAATCGGTAGTTGATAGACGGCGACCACCGATAAAGCGGGTTTTATAGAATTGGCTTTCCAGCGAAGAAACGGTAACACCGAATCTTGAACTTGCGTGAGCGAATAAGTTATCCCCTAAATAAATGCCTACGTGTGAGGCAAATTTTCTTGAATATGTATGGAAAAATACTAAATCACCGAATTCTAAGTTTTTGCGATTAACTTTTTGCCCGACGTTAATTTGTTCGCGAGCAGTTCTCGGAAGAGCGATATTAGCAACTTCAAGGAAAATTCTCTGAGTCCAGCCGGAGCAATCGATAGCATGCTCGGAAGTTCCACCAAAGCGATAAGGAGTGCCGAGCCATTCCATTATTTTGTCCATCAACTCAGTTTTTTTCAAGCCATAGGATGTTTTATCGAACTCGCCGGTAACAAATTGAATCCAGAGAGTCTTAAAATCATCGATATTAACAGTAACATCGTCTTCTTTTTCGAGTTCGGCAATATCTTCGCCGTAGTCGCCGACGATATTTGGATCGTAAAGGTCTTCGCCATCGTTATTAAGCAACCAATCGTTATTTTGTCCGACTTTAGATTCCAAGCCAGCTAATTCACTAACAGATGCAGAATTTGATTTTATTATTTCGATTGCTTGTGCGCGGGTTGCGGAAGGATTGTATTTAGTAACTTTTGTGCGACGAGGTGATTTTTTCTTTTTTGCAGCCGAGACATCTTCGAATGAAGCTAACAATAATATTGGCAAAATCAGAATTATTATTAATTTCTTTAACTTACTATATTCAAACATCCTTTCTCTCCAATTTTGAGACATTTTTACACTCCGATTTGAGTTCCAAACCGGGAGTAATTTTTTAATTAATTTTACGTTTCACTTAATAAAAGGAAACTTTAAAATAAAGTGTGAAAAAAATTACACATTCAACACATTGCAATAAACAAAAATCTTAAAAAAACACCAAAGAAAAAATTCGTTTATGAGAAAATTTTAATCAAACGTTCATTTTTGCGAATGAATTTAGCCCACGCTAACATTCTAAAATTATTGATAATATTGGATTTTTGAAATTTTCTTGTTAATTTTGATGAAAATAATAAATATCAGGAAAAAATTATGTTAATTTCAGCTGTTCAATTTGCACCTGAATTTATTAATAAAGAATTTAACATTGAATATGTAAAAAAATGTTTATCGGAAGTTAAATCTGACATAATAATTTTTCCTGAGTTGAGCTTAAGCGGATATTTTTTTCTTAACCGGGATGAAGCTTCGGCAAATGCTATAGATTTCGAATCAGTTGAATTAGATTTCCTGCGAGAAGATGCGCAGGACAACAATAGAATAATAATCATCGGTTTTGCCGAAAGCAAAGGCAACAAGATATTCAATTCAGCAGGTTTATTTTTTCCGGACAGGACGCTAAATTGTGTGTATAGAAAAACACATTTATTTTATAAGGAAATTTACGCATTCGACCGTGGCGATACAGGCTTTTTTGTTGTTTCGTTTCCTGAAAAGAACATAAGAATAGGCACAATGATATGTTACGATTGGCGTTTCCCGGAGGCTGCAAGGTGTCTTGGTCTGGATGGAGCCGATTTAATTGCATGTCCGTCTAACTTGGTAACTCCATTGTGGAACAAAGTAATGCCAGCAAGAGCAATAGAGAACAAGGTATATCTTGCAGTTGCCAATCGTATTGGCATAGAGAAGCGTAATGATGAAACTCTGCTTTTCAATGGGCGTTCATCAATATATGATTATAATGGGGACACTCTTGCAGAAGCACCAGTGGACAGTGCTAAAATAATAACTGCTGAGATCTATCCGGAACGAACCCGCGATAAATCATTCAATTTGATAAATGATATTAATATGGATAGATTACCAGATATGTATAAGCAAATAATGAAAAAGTAGTAGGTATAGTTATGATTGATAGAGAGAAAATTACATCGAAAAATCCTAAAATAAAGTTCTCTTATGCAAAGCAGATTGTAAGGGATAGTGCAAAAAATCCAGCTGATTTTTTGGAGGATTTTGATTATATAATTGAACTCACGAAAGAAAAAAACAACATCATAAAATGGACAGGAATTGATTTGCTTGGTAATATAGCAGTTGTATTGACTGATGAAAATGTTGCAAAGATACTGCCAATGTTAAAAGATTTTCTGCTGAGCGGAAAATTAATTCCTTCAAATCACGCACTGGCGGCTCTTGGGCAAATATTGCTTCAAAAGCCTCATTTTGCCGACGAGATTATTCCAATGTTTCTTGCACTGAGAAATATTAAGTTCGATACAGAGGACTGCCGCGATATTTCGCGTGGAAAATTGCTCGAATTCCTGAAAGAAAACTATAGATTTATTATTGGAAACAAAGAAGCAAAAGAATTTGTCGAGGAATGCACAACAAGTACGCGCGAAAATGTAGCAAAACTTGCAAAGCAAGTATTGAAAAAAATTAAGGCAACAGCCTAATAATTCGATAATATATTTCATTAATATACAAAACAGGATATAATAAACATATGTTATTATATCCTGTTTTATTGATAGCAGAAAAAACAGGTTGGATTATCTGTTAGTTCCGAATTTATCGTAATTATTGGTTACAACTACCGAGAAATTATTTGGGTGGCGAGAATATTTTCCGTCGATATCTATTGCAACATTGATACGATTTGCATCCTGGAAATGCTCATTAACAAAACTCTTCAGAACGGAATAACGCTGGTTGAGCAATTTGGTATAGTCAGGAATTTTGGCTGTTTCGGTTTGAGCAGGCTGTTGCTTTTTCACAGGTTTTTTAGACGATTTTGTTTTGTCTGGAGTATTACCGACAGCAATAACTTTTTGTTCGGAAGGTTTATTCATATCCGAGGCACTGACATAAAAAGTAAATTCCACAGCACGGTTATATTTTAGCACATCTTTTATTTCACCAGCGATTTGCGAGAAATCGGCATTCAATTCTGCACTATTGTTTTTAAATAAAGGAGACTGCAAATAAATATCCGTAGGAAGCAATCGCTTTACAGTGAAATTTTGCTGAATTTCTTTATACTTTTCGCTTGGTTGCACTTGCATATCGTAAGTTTTGCGAGCGACATTCCAGCTATGTAGGATAACTTTGTAATTGTCTGATGGCAACACTTGTTCCCAATTGCCTGTAATGGAATTTGATTTAGTGCGAATTTTTTTTCCATTAGAGGCGCGAAATTCAAGCTCGGTTTCGACAGGTTCGCCGGTGAGTTCGCAGGTAACGCGACCTTTTACGATTACGTTGCCACCTATGCTATAAATTTGTTTATCTGATTGAGAAAATAATAATGAAGAAGATAACAACAGGAAAAAAACTACTAACTTTTTCATTTACTTGTATATTATATAATACATTTTATTAAAAACGAAACATAAAAAATAATATTATAAAAAATGCTGCCATCATAGGGGCAGCATTCTTTTTATATTTATAGTCAAAATATATTAGAATAAGCTAACGAATGAGAATCTCAAATCAACGCCGATTTGAAGTGCGTTTACTCGCCAATCGAAATCACTATTTAAGTTTGTTACCCCAAAATTATAGAAAACTGCCGGCACAATATACATACCACCTTTCATAAGTACTTCATATTGCACACCAAACTTTAATCCTAAACGAAAAGCACTTGAATTTGGAATATCACCATCGAGAATAACTATTGTTCTATCGTTGTTAGTATATTTGTAGCCTTTTGCATCGGCATTTGGATCGCGACTGAACTGAGCATTCAATGGACGGACTAAATTCATTGTTTGGTTCTGAGTTTTAACAAGAGCAAAATCAAATGTTGGACCAACTGTAAGCCCTAAGCCGTTTCCTTGAATAGGATTGAATTTATACATTACTTCGAAAGTAACTAAATCATATTTCACTTCATTTTTGTGAACAATAGAAGTGTATTCTATAGATTCAACAGTATCTCTACCGCTAATTGAAATTACACGGGTAGGAAGATCAAGATCATTTTGCTCCATCGATGCAGGCAAATTATTGTATAATAAACGAGCAATAATAGAAGAATTAGAAGTTTCTGCTTCACCTAAAAGATACTCAAAGGAAAGCCCTCCAAAAAATCCGTTGCTCGAACCATCAACGAAAGTAGGGCAAAGCGGGTCCTGAGCAAATGTTTTCAATTCAACTGTGTGCATAGACTTATTGTATCCCAGAACGGGACCAACGTAGAAATTAGGCTTTTTCTCGACAGGCATAAGTGGGTCTGCTAAATCCATTTGAGCATTCAACTTAAAAAAGGATAACGCAAATATCCCGAGACATAGTAAAATGAACCTTTTGTTCATAATTAACCTACTATTTAGTTTTTATAAAAATAATATTTTCCTTCATTTGTTTTGATAAAAGTATCAAATTGTAAACACCATTTGTTAAATCTGAGGTGTTGTATTTCAATATATATTTACCTTTATCAAATTTTCTGCTTTCATCTAAAATCATCATTTTCCCTTGCATATCAGTTAAATAAAGCGTAACCTCATCATTATCAACTAAATATAATTCCACTACCAATTCATCTATAATTGGATTTGGAGTTACACTTAAATATGGCAAATTAGTAATTAATTTTATTGGACGCAAGGGAAAATTACATACGTTGATAATTTTCAACGGAATTAAGTCAGTCAGCGGGTCGAAGCAATTATCAGCATTAAGAGTTAATTTTATTGTAGTTGAATCATCCTTGTGAAGTAATCCTAAAAATTCTAATGTGAAATAAAAATCGAGAGGTTCAGGAATAATTAGTGAATCAAAAGATAATATAAGATTAATTCTATCATTGATTTTATTAATTTGCGATATTAAATGCAAATCAGTATTGGCACCTTTCAGAACGAATTCAGTACTGTTGCTCAGCAAATCGAGAAGGAAGCGATTGACAAATAATGAAATATTTGGTGCTATTTTAGCATCTATACCCTTTGGAAAACGTCCGTGAATGTGTAATTTAACTGTATCGCCCGGAACTACCTGCAAATTATTTGCTTCTACAAGTTCTATTTGATATACAATTGGGGAAATTTCAACTTCGAGAATTTGACTAAGAGAATCGTTGAAAAGCATTTCAAATTCGACTTTTCCGTTTTGGTTTCTTTCGGCATAAGACACAATTGGTATTGCAAGCAAACTATCAGGCAATATTGTAAATGGCAACAAGGATGAAACATCTGTTGCAAAATTCACGAACAAGTCATTATTATTTTTGTTTATTGTAATAGATTGAACATTAATATTTACGTTGCCAAGATTTCTTATTACTAAGTTCCCTGAGTAAAACCTGCAGGCTTCGAGATTATTGAAATCAATTGACATTGAATAATCGAGCGTATCAATTGGCAAAGCATATCCAGAGATTGTAACCGTATCGCGTTTAATGCCATAATTCGGCAGGGCGTCGCTGATAATTTCAAGAAAGAGAATATGCTCGCCAGCTCGTCTTGGCTTGAATTTTGTCTGAAAATAAACTTTTTCGTTAGGTTGAATTTTTTGGTTACTATATGGATAATTTTCAATCTCGAAGGAATTTATATCTCCGCCGATAATGTTCACATCAAATACTGTCAAATCCTCATTGCCAGAGGTTTCGAAAATCAAAAGAGCACTATCTAAATCGTGAGAAACGAAAGTAGTATCAAAGCGATTATCGAAAGAGCTGATTTCGGGCAAAGTGCCAACTCCTGTGATTTCAATATTAATCGGTGGGTGAAGTTCCCAGTCGCACTGAAATTTCGCAACAGTATTGTAATTAATTGTTTCAGTTGGTTCGAACGAAAAATCAAGGAGTTTTTCCTGATTTATTCCCAATGGAATACCATCAAGATTACGAATCAAATCAAAATTGCCATCATCTAAATTTCCGTCGAGAGTTTGCATAGAAATTGTAGTCGCATCGTTACCGGAATTTTTCAGCAAAGCGGAAATAGAATTTTTCGTTCCAACTCTTTTTCTGCCAAAATCAACTATAACATTATTAATGTCCGGAGCAATTCCTTCGCCTTTGATCTGAGCAGTTGCACTCAAACCAAAACTATTTGTAGCAGTAATTTCAAAATCATAGAAATATCTTTGCGATGGAGAAAAGACTAACCAATATTGACGTTCTTCGCCGGGCAAAAGCGAAATCGGATATTGAATGCTTTCGAGTTGGAAATCAGTGAAACCATTAAAACCGCTGATATTTTCTATTAATATATTTGTATTGCCGGTATTAACGAGCTTAATAAATCCCAATGCCTCGTTTCCTAAGCGAATTTTTCCAAAATCGTAACCGGTGAGTTCGAACTGAGGAGCAAACACGCGACCGTTTAATTTTACAATTTTAGTATAATCACAATCGAAATTAAGTCTTAAATCGGCAGAAAGAGAAGTTGAATCACCATTTGGTGCAAAGCAAACCTGCACATTTATTTTTTCTTTTGGGGAAAGCTGATAAGGAAGCGTCTTGCCGGTGTTGAAAGAAATTCTGCCATCGCCAACAATATCAATTGATTGCAGTTCAATAATTTTATTACTATTGTTGGTTATTTCGAAGCTTCGGCAATCTTTGCTATTTAGTGCAGTATTCGGAAAACTAAGCGATTCGACATTATCAATTTTTGTGCCGATATAATTAAATGAATACCTTGTGCGGTTGCTTGCTTTATCGAAAACGTCGATAGTAAAACGTCCATCGCGATAAAGATCTATTGGTGAAGCTGTAAAATTGGCGAAAAAAGCAGTATCAGAAATCTCAGAAATGTTCCAGGAATAGTTATTTGTAAGTTCCGGAACAACATAAGCGTAGTCCAGACCTAAATCGGCAACATTGTGCAAGTCAGTAACAGAACCTTGAATGACACCGCAAATATCGGAAACCTGAATTGTAGGCGGAATAGTATCCGGGTTAGTGGGATCGATAAGCGAATTGCCAAGAGACATAGCGTATGAATCGTGAAAACCATAAGCATATAAAATGCCGGAAAATTTCCCGGAAGTAGAAGATAATTTGTGGCGTCCTTCTTTGAGCCTTATCGAAGTCCAGGAATAGTTTGTATTTGGAATAGCTTCGACAGATACATCCCACATATCGGTTATTTTTTGCCCGTCGAGTGCCAAAGTTGCAAGAGCGGAATTTTCGAAAACAACTGCAACACGATGCTCTTTGAATTGATCTTCAACCCTGTAATTACGAGGAGTAAGGAAAAGAATCTCGTTTACAAACTGTTCAGTTGGTGGAAGCACAACCATTGATGGATCATATTCTTTTGAATCACCAAATTCACCGGTATGTTGCATATACTGAACAATTTGAATAGGTTTGTTTGAAGACCAAATTACAGGAGTATTTAAATTTCTAACTTCGTAATAGCCACCAGCACTATTAATTGGCAGATAGCTAATACTACCATCTAACTTTTTCATTTCAACGATTGTTTCTGCTTCGAGAGCAACAACACGAAACAAATCACCTTTTGAATTCACACCAAAAGGTGTAGAAATATAGTTTTTTCCCCAAGAATACGTTGGAGGAAGCATTTCCACGAGGTGATCTTTGGAATCAAATGGATAAGGGGCATTTTGTGGAATAGCTGTTCTTACGTGCCCGGATAGTAATCCAAATGGTTTGTTGCCGGTAACAATTGTTCCGGTTAGATCGCCGAATCCTTTTGGGAATGGATAAGACTGAACTAAATAGACATCGCCTTGATTAAGAATCACCTGATAATTTTGATTAGCTAATTTACCGGCACGGGTATTTGCTTTCGGAGTAAAATTTATAACAGTTCCATCATATGCAGCAATTATTAAAAATTGGCTGGAACGTGGAACAAACTTTGTTAGAGAATCTAAATTTTCTCGTTCAGGAGCAATATATTGATCGTTTGGATAACTTGCTACGATGTATTTTTTCCCCCAACGAGAGACCGGAATAGCCGAGTAGCTATCGCTTGTTGTGAGCTTACTCGAAAAACAATATACAGTAATAGGAATATCAGATTTAATTTGAATGGCTAAATTTTCAGGAACTTCGGAATTTCTTGCTTCTAAGGTAGTGGGCACTTCAATTTCTTTGATTTCATTCGCTCTCAAAGAACCTGTAAAAGTTTCGCCCGGCATTATCACCTGATAGTTGGCAGGATAGAGTGATGTAAGAAAAACACGTAAAACAAGCGGATCTTTGTTGAGATGAATTTCGTTTTGCATGAAAGACACATAAAAATTTCTTCCGGAATAGGAAGAATACGTATTCGTATATGCGTTTTGCCCACAAAACAAGAGCAAAACTGCAATTGTAAGAAAAAATGTGTATTTCATCGCAAAAATAAAAATTAATTATCTTTAATTTAACTTATTTTTAATTAATTTCAAAATTAACATTAACATAATTAGATAGATTATTAATACAATAAACAAATAATTGTTTATTTTGTAACACTTTTATTATTATAAAAGTTATTTTCTGATAGAAGTATGTTATATATTTAACATTTTTGTAAATTTGTAGTTTAAATATATATGAAAGCATTATGAAAAAAATTATATCTGTTGTCGGGGCAAGACCAAATTTTATGAAAATTGCTCCCATCGCACGAGAAACTGCAAAATATTCCGATAAAATCGAGCATCTCATTGTGCACACCGGACAGCATTACGATTTTGAGATGTCTGAGGCGTTTTTTCAGGATTTGGAGATGCCAAAGCCTGATTTCTTCCTTGGGGTTGGTTCCGGAACACACGCCGAACAAACAGCAAAAGTAATGATTGAGTTCGAAAAGGTATGCAAGCAGGTGCAACCTGATTTAGTTTTGGTTGCAGGTGATGTGAATTCCACAATGGCTGCCGCAATTACAGCAAAGAAGCTTAATATTTCTCTTGGACATATTGAATCCGGATTGCGTTCGGGCGACCGCACAATGCCGGAAGAAATCAACAGAATAGTTACTGATGCAATTTCTGATTTGCTCTTTGTTACAGAAAAATCAGGCTACGAAAATTTATTGAACGAAGGTGTGCCAAGCGATAAAATTCACTTTGTAGGCAATACAATGATTGATTCAGTGATTTTCGCAAAAGAGAGACTACACAAATCGACAATATTAGAAAAACTGAACCTCGCAAAAGACGATTACGTCCTCGTAACTTTGCACAGACCGACAAATGTTGATGAACCCGAAATGTTGAAAATGTTTTTCGATATTTTTGATTACATCACAAGCAAAAAGAAAATCGTTTTCCCTGTTCATCCAAGAACACGAAAGAAAATCGAAGAATTTGGATTATCGAACATAGTAAATAACAACAAAAGGCTACATCTGATTGAACCGCTCGGATATTTAGACTTCCTGAAAATTATGGAAGGCGCCTCGCTGGTAATCACAGATTCAGGAGGAATTCAGGAAGAGACAACTTTTCTGGGAATACCTTGCATTACTACAAGAACGACAACCGAACGACCAATAACTGTTGAAATTGGCACAAATGTGCTCGTTGCACCAGAAAAGGAAAACATACTGAAAGCAATATACGAAGCATTTGATCAAAGCAATAAAAGTTATGAAGTTCCGAAACTTTGGGACGGAAAAACTGCCTCGAGAATAGTAGAGATTATTTATAATTATCTGAGATAAATAATGAAAAGAATTGCAATAGCAGTGTTTATCTTGTTTGTTGCAAGTATAAATCTATACTCACAACTTAAAGGATTGCCATCCTCATCAACGCTTGACAAAGAAGATATATTCAAGCTGCAAACTTCAACAGACAAGGCATTGACATCTGCAATAGAACAGGATAGGATGCCTGTTGGCAATGTTGTTGAACCAAAGTATTACTATTTAGGACCAGGCGATATTATTTCATTGCAGGCAAATCCAATTGTTCCCTATGAAGTGCCACTTATGGTGTCGCCCGATCTGACTCTTGTATTGCCACGTGGTGGAGAAATATCTGTTCGGGATATGACACTTGCACAGTTGAAAGATACTTTGTTAAGCATTTTCAAGCAAAGGAACGAAAGAGTAGAAGTAAATCTTTCGTTGAGGAAGGCAAGAACTGTAATCGTTACAATAAGTGGAAATGTTTTATTTCCCGGCACTTATGCTCTGCCTTCGTCATATAGAGTATCGACAGCAATAAAATTTGCAAATCAAATTTCTACAGAAAAATCACTTGCTGACGAAGAAAGAATGTCAATACAAAAACTGCAATCAAGGACAAGAGAACGAACAAAAAGCTATTCTGAATCAGGAATAGCATCGGAAAATCTATATTCAATGCGTAATATTACTTTGTTGCGCAAATTTAAAACTTCGCAAAATGTTGATATTGAGCGAGCAATTGCAACAGGAGACCTCAGATACGACCCGTTCATTGCAGAAGGCGATGAAATATTCGTTCCATTTGAACCATATCAATACCCAAAAGTATCTTTGAGCGGTGCAGTTCACAGACCTGTTGTGTTGCCCTACAAAAATGACGACAAATTATCTTATGTGTTGAAATTCTGCTATGGGCTTAAAGAAAATGCAGATTTGAACAATATTACTCTATATCAGCAGGGACAAGCACCAAGAAAAATAAAAGTTGATAGAAATTTGAACTTGTTGCAAGAAGATATTGAGCTTGAAGCCGGAGCAAGCATTGTTGTCGGAATGTTAGAACAGAAAAAATATGAAAACACGGCAACTGTTTCGGTTCGTGGAGAAGTTCAAAATCCAGGTATCTATCCCGTCAATTTTGGACAAACACGCCTTAAAGACGTGATAGCCCAAGCAGGAGGATTTACAAACAAAGCATATCTGCCGCTTGCATATATTACCCGACGTCAGGAAATGATTGATGCGTATGTAGATTATCGGGGAGACTATTATTCATCATTCCAATACAGCGATTTGACGATGGAGGATACAACGCGTTTCTATATTGATATGATGCTTAAAAAGCAGATAGTTTCTTGTGATTTTGTCAAGGCATTTAAAGAAAATTCAGAAATAGATAACGTTCTGCTTTACGACGGTGATGTGATAACAGTGCCGGACAACCCCGGATATGTATATGTTTATGGTCAGGTTAATCATCCGGGATATGTGGAGTTTCACGAAGGCAAAACGATGCAATGGTATATAGAGAAAGCGGGAGGTTACGCACAAGGAGCAGCAAAAAAGCGTGCCCGAATAATTAGAGGCAAGTCTCGTGTATGGACAGAAGGCGACGAGAACACGTATGTATTTGCAGGAGATGAAATTTATGTTCCGCGTCCGCCAGATGTTCCACTTGCAATTGAATGGCAGAAATACGGCACAATTGCTTCACTTGTAAGCGTTACCGTTGCTGTAATCGGTACATTATTTAATATTTACTGGGTTTCGAAGAGCAAATAATGATAAAAAGAGTATTCATTAAGGCAATCTTGCTTTTGATTGCAAGCACGGCTTATGCACAAGTTGAAAATGTTCAGGTTGCCCATCCGGTTTATATTTTTCTGCAAAGAGCCGAAGCAATTGGTTTGCTTGAACATCGTTCGCTATCGTCGTTGCCACTGCAAAAAATGGAAATTCAGGAGTGCCTTCGACAAATTAACAATAAGCGGGAGCATCTGACAAACTCTGATTTGAAATTACTCGAAAAGTATTTGCTTGAATTCGAAATCGAGAAAAGAGAAAACGCAGTGCTTTTCCGAAGCCCAAGCGATAGTGCTTTTGTGCTGTCGGACGATTTGTTTTCGAGCAAAGAGAAGTATTTTTACTACTATTCTTATGATTCTACAAAAGTAGCGGTTTCGCCGTTGGGAATGCTGGACAATATGTTCTCACTTCAAGACAATGAAAAAAGCATAATTGGAACTTTGGGCGTAAGATTTAGTGGAAGCATAGATAATCGTCTGGGATTTTACCTGCAAGCAACGAATGGGCGCCTGTTTTCAGGTTCGCGAGAGCTTGCATCGCAGGACAAATATTATGCGAAAAGCATAAAATTCACAAAATTGAACGATGATATAGATTTTTCTGAATCGCACGTAAATTATAGAAACCGCTGGTTCTTTGCTTCTCTTGCCCGAGAGACAAAGCTTGAAGGCGCGGGACTTCAACAGCGGATTTTCATCGCAGATATTGCCCCGGCGTTCGATGCACTGACACTTGCGGCAAAATTTAGCAATTTTGAGTACACATTTATTCACGGTTCGCTAATTGGGGAACCGACACAAAGTTCGATTGGAGCATTTGCCGAGATACCGCCGAAGTATATGGCATACCACAAAATAGCGGTTCGCCCGAGCTGGGGTGAAATTGCATTTGTCGAGCAAGTTATTTACTCGAACAGGAATACAGATTTAGCATATTTGAACCCGATAGGATTTCTGAAATCAATCGAACACGCTTTGCACGATAGAGATAATTCGCTGATGGGGTTGTTCTTCACTGTCCGTCCTGCAAGCAGATTGCAAATCAAAGGCAGTTATTTGCTCGATGATATAATTTTCGAAAAGGTAGGCACGGGATATTGGAGCAACAAGATGGCTTACAATTTTTCTGTGGAATATGCTTCGGCAAAAAATCTTGATATTGGATTTGAATACGCACGAGTAGAGCCATATACTTTTTCGCACTTTAACCGTCAGAACACGGTTTCGCACGACGGAAAACTTATTGGTTCGATACTTTTGCCAAATTCGGATAGATTTCTGCTTACGTTAAAATATTGGTGGGGCGAACGTTATCCGGTGGAACTTGGAATAAGTTATTTGCGGTATGGGGCGAATATTTATGATGGGGACAGTTTGATTTACAATGCAGGTGGCGACCCATTCCAAACTCGCAGATGGTTCGACCCGATGGAAATCTCATTTTTGAGTGGCAAGCTGGAGCGGGATTTTTCGGCTTCTATTTCGATGGGATATGAGATTTTACGAAATTTCTATGTTTTGGGATATTTCAGGCATTCAAATATAAATGGGAATGTGCGTCCATACGCACGTTTGATATTAAAATTTGGTGATTTTTAATTAATAAAGGTTAGTTATGAAAAAAATTGTTGAATGTGTGCCAAATTTTTCAGAAGGCAGAAACGAAGAGATAATCAATGCAATAGCAGACGCCATCAGACAAACAGAGGGTTGCACACTGCTTGATGTTGACCCGGGCAAATCAACCAACAGAACAGTTTATACATTTGTTGGCTCGCCTGAACATATTGTAGATGGTGCAATTAATGCAGCAAAAGTGGCTCGAAAACTTATTGATATGCGACACCACAAAGGTGAACATCCACGAATGGGAGCATTAGACGTTTGTCCATTCATTCCTGTTGCAAATGTTACTATGGAAGAGTGCGTAGAGCTTGCAAAAGAGTTTGGTAGGCGCGCTGCCGAAGAAATTGGCATTCCGGTGTATTTGTATGAATATGCACAAGAGAAAGAATATCGCAAGCGTCTTCCGGATATTCGTCAGGGTGAATATGAAGGATTACGTGAAAAAATACACAAGCCCGAGTGGAAGCCCGATTTTGGTCCTGCCGAGTTTATCCCGGAATGGGGAGCAACTGTTGCAGGAGCAAGATTTTTCCTGATTGCATATAATATCAACATACTTGGAACAAACAACCAGGCGCACCGGATTGCGTTGGATTTACGTGAGGCAGGTCGCGGAGATGGTCAGCCAGGCTTGCTCAAAGAAGTGAAAGCAATCGGATGGTGGGTCAATGAATACAATATGGCTCAAATCTCTATGAATTTAACTAATTTCAAAGTTACGCCGCCACACATTGCATTCGAGGAAGCAAAACGCATAGCAAAGGAAATCAACGTCGGTGTTGCAGGTTCTGAAATAGTGGGATTAATTCCGCTTGAAGCGATGCTCGTGGCAGCAGATTACTATATTGAAAAGGAAAATTTATTCATACTGGACGAAGACCAAAAAATAAAGCTTGTGATAGATAGGCTTGGACTAAATTCAGTTTCGCAGTTCGACCCGAAGAAAAGAATTATCGAATATATAATAAAAGAAGAACCAGTCGAACCACTTGCAGGAATGACGGTACGCGGTTTTATCGAGGAAGTAGCGGCGCGTTCGTCTGCACCAGGTGGCGGGAGTGCGTCCGCTGCGATTGCGGCAATTGGTTCCGGACTTGGGGCAATGGTTGCGAAGCTTACTTATGGAGTTCGCAAGTTTGAGCATCTGGAAAAGGATTTGCGTCGAATAATACCACCGTTGCATAATGCAGTGCAGGCGCTAATCCCAATGATAGATGCCGATACAAATGCTTTCAATGATTATATGGAAGCGTTGAGATTGCCAAAGGATACTGAGGAAGAGAAACAAATCCGCGAACAAAAGATGCAAGATGGCTTGAAGAAGGCGATTGAAGTGCCACTTGGGACTATGCGACTTGGCGATGCTGCCTGGGATGCAATGGTTGAAGTCGCAAAAATTGGCAATATTGCGTCAAAATCAGATGTTGAGGTAGGTGCTCGCGCCCTTGAAGTTGGCATTTGGGGGGCATATCGAAATGTGTTGATTAATTTGCCTGGAATAAAGGACGAAGAATTCAAAAAGAGTATTCTTGCAGAAGCGGAAGCAATGGTAGAGCGAGCAAAAACAAAATGCGATGAGATACTAAAAATATTAGAAGAAAGAGACAAGAAATAGTGTCAGGAAAAAGTGTTTGTTCTGAGAGTGCTCGGTTTGATAACCTTCGGAAGGTTTCCGGACCTTCCGAAGGTTCAAAATAGGCATAATTGTGTTAGATTGGTGTTATAATTATAATTTCCCAAGAATTTCTTCCCAATTCATTCCTTCGGGTGAATATCCGGTTATCCAATTTACAATATAACTGTCAGCATTGAGAAGTAATATTTGAGGGACAGAATCGTCAGAACCAAAGGCAGATTTTATCTGAGCAGCATTATTTATCACTTTAACGCCAAAAGAATCATAAATCCACCATTTTTTTAATTTATCAGTATTTTCTGGCGAAATAAAAAATAATTTAATTTTTTTATTATCAAGCAATGATTTCACTTTTTTTAAATCTTTAAAAGCTCGTTCACAAGGACCACAAGTAGTATTATAGAAAAACACTATTTTTGGAACTTTGTTATTAGCAATATCTTCTTTTGTCCCATCAACATATTCAATTGAAGGGAAATTATCCCCAATCTTGGTTAAAGGGAAACCATATTTTTTGCTAATATCTGCAACAAATTTATCGACATCGCTATATCCCATTTTTGGAGTTAATTTTTTTAATTGAGCATATCCAAGCGAACGAACTGGTAGCAATGAATGCGAATAATAAAAATATTTTGAAGCTGAATCTAATATGGACAAACTATCATATACCAACCCTATATCATAGTAGAACAAAGCTTTTGATGATAAATTGTAATTAATTTTCTCTGCTATCTCTTTCATATACCCAAGATATTTATCGTAATCCTTCGTTACAAAAGCTAACTTTTTATAAGCAGATGGTAGCATTCCTATTCTGGAATAAAGACTATGAGAATAATCTTTAATTTTATAATAATTATCATTATCAACAAAATAGTTAATATAATCGGTATATAGTTTGTTTGCTAAAATTTTAGCGGCTTCTAATGAATCAGGTAAAAAATAAAATGTTAGAATGTTAAATTTAGGAATCAATAAATCATAATCTGTCTGACTTTCTAATTTTTTGTTGATCAGCCATAGAATTATTGAAGGTGGCAAAATTTTGACATTTTTCGGACCAGGTTCTATCATACCTTGAGAAAACATAGAATTTGGGCAGTATTTTACAATATTCTCTATTATCTTTTTTATATTAACCGTGTCTTTTTCATAATTATTAATGAATAATTGCCGTACAGCGCCGGCAACATACTGATTATTCAATATGTTAGAACATTTCAGGTTTTGTGCCATATTTTCAAGTATTTTACTGTGTTCTGAGTAATCCATAAGCATTGTATTGCCAACCAATTTTAGCAATTGAATATCGGGCGAATCTTTTTCTTTTTTTAATTCTTCAAGATGTTTTCTAACTGAATCTGCTACAAATATCTTTTTCTCCATTTCATATAGCCATCGCACTAAATAAATAGCATAGTTATCAGGATAAAAGCTTCTTTCATTGTAGAAATATTTTAAATAATTTTGAGTGTCTGCAATATACAGCAATGTTGAATTTGCTCCAAATTCAGGTGTGTTTTCATCTTTATAAATTGGTAAAGTGATTGAATAAGGACAGTATAAATCAGCTAAAGGTGTTGTAAGAGCAAAATTCACAGATGAGGCAAATTCAGGTATCCTAACAAAACCGCGATAAAAAACGCTGTCAATTTTTTCAAGTTTTATTATCTCATTTCTCGAAAAACCATCTTTTTCAAATATAAAAGATATTGCAGAATAAAAAACCTTAGAATTTAGTCCGCTTGTTTTCCAGAAAAATTCATATTCATTGCCTTGAATTAATTTTTTACCATTTTTTATGAATAGCAAATCAGCATAATTATAATTATTATTGCTGGTTACGTTTTGTTGCGAGCAACCAAGTACCATTAGTGCTAAGAATATAAATAATATCTTTCTCATAGTTCACCTTTTATTGTTAATAAAACAGGGTAGGTGTATAACCTACCCCAATTTGATTATTCTCTTTCATATTGACCTGTTTCTGGATTATAAGAAGTCGGGAACTCATCATAAGTCCCAAAAATAGATTCCCAATCTTTGGGTGGTGAGGGAATATTTGCTATGCCATACCACCAGGTAACCCAGTCCCAGCAGTGGCATTCGTGCAGTACGCTTGGCTGACACTGTCCTTGCCCCCATATTGGCATACCTTCTTCATCATAGTGTACCGCTATCGATACCCACTTACCATGGCACTTTATATATTCAGGATAAATATCAATTCGCCAACTTGCACCTTCCGGTACAATTGACGGTGCATTAATACCAGAAAATAGAATTGACGTAGATAAAAGAAGAACGCTGAATATAACAAATATTTTTTTCATTTTTTCACCTTATTTAATGTTGAAAATAATTGAATATTAGAAAAATATATTAGATAAAAGAGTAATTTATGATGCTCTATTGTTTTGGTGGGGGTCGCAAGTATTTGCAAGAGCAAATAAGCCATAATATTACAAGTGAAAGTCCCCCCCCCCCC
>JAOAGZ010000001.1:52549-101279 GCA_026415495.1 Eximiradius proteiniborus
CCGCAATACAATAAGCCATTAATTATCAAGCAGTTATACGCTTCTGAAATAGAGAAATTATATATATCGCAATGCTTCCGCATTTTGAAGATTGTTAAATGAAAAAAAATGAATAAAGAGAACTAAAATCAATACAACAGAAATATATTAAAAATCAAAAAGAAATGCAAGGAAAAAAATTGTATTGAATAATAGAATTAAAAAAAAGTTAATCTAAAATTAAAGAATATTAATGAAATTTACATTAAATTTATATTAAGTAAGACTAAACCAACTATAAATACAAACAAAATAATCACTTGCGTCAAGAAAAGAAAATTTATACAAAAAAAATTAATCTTTAATTATTGCTTTAAACAAGTAGGATAGTTTTGCCTTTGTCAAAAATGTTTTATTAACAATAAGGTTTAAACAAATGAAAAAATTAATTCTACTATCACTCTCACTTTTCTTTTATCTAAATTTGCAAGCGCAGCCAGGCTGGACAGTTGGAGATTTTCATCAACACACAACATTTACTGATGGTTCGTACAGTATTTTCCATATGATGACCAAAAATGCGGAGTTTGGTTTGGACTGGTGGGCAAACAGCGAACATGGCGGAGCATTTAAAATGAACGGTTTGTATTCTGGAATTGATTTATTTGGTGGTTTTGATTCAACAGGGAAAGTGCTTCCCGTAATAACATATTGGGATTCACATTCACCAACAAAATTAATTGGCGATGGGACTTCTGGAAAGAACCCCAAGATGTGGAGATGGCAATCGATAAGAGACTTCTCGTACGCAGCAGTTCAGTTAACAAGGAAAATTTATCCAAACAAAATTGTACTACAAGGAGTCGAATGGAATGTACCTGGACATGAGCATTGCAGTGTTTTTATATTAGGCGACCAATTCAAACAAAACGACAATGCAAATGCAGTAGCACAATTCGAATATTTATTCGATGGTTCAGATAAAGATACCACAGGCGGACAATCTCAAGGTTGGCAGGACAAAAACCACGTCAATAATCATCAAAAAGCTGTTGAAGCAATAGCGTGGTTGCAACAAAATCATAGAAATACAAGCTGGGCAATTATTGCACACCCAGAAAGAAAACTACCCGGCAAAGGTGGCTATACAATCGCAGATTTAAGAGATTTCAATAATGCCGGACCAGATGTAGCATTCGGATTTGAAAGTGTTCCTGGACATCAAAAAGAAAAATACCGCGGAAGTTACTCGAATACAAGCGCTGGTGGAGGCACATACGGAGGTGCAGGAATTTATTCAGCAAAAGTTGGTGGACTATGGGATGCTATGCTTTCCGAAGGCAGAAAATACTGGTTGTTCTCAAATTCAGACTGCCACAATACAACTGACGAAGGTGGCGACTTTTATCCCGGTGAATACCAAAAAACTTATGTTTACGTAAGCGATAAGAAAAATCCACAGGCTATTATCGATGGAGCACGTTCCGGTAACGTATGGGTTGTATCGGGAGACTTAATTGATAGCTTACATTTCTTTGTTGAAAATGCTACAATGGGCGAAACATTAGTAACAGATAAAAAGTCGGTAAATATTACCATAAGATTCCACGTTCCATCAAAACCAAATCACAACGTTTGGTCTTCATACAACAGACCGGAAGTAAACAACGTTGTTTTGATTGCTGGCAAAGTCGGCAACAAAATAGATCCATCAAGCCCGCTTTACAATGTAGATACAGTAGCAACAACAAGAATTATTGCAAGATTTGATGCAAACGGAGGTATTACAGATAGCAAAGGTATTACAAGCAAGAAATGGTCAGATATCGGTAATGGCTGGAAAGAAATGACAATCAATGTGTCTGTTGATAATCATATGTATTTCAGATTACGCGGTTCGAACTTTGGCTTGAATGTTCCAAATCAGACTGATGGACAAGGTAACCCACTCAGCGATACATTGGAAGGTTACGGCAAAAACACTGCTGCAAAATCTTTCGATGATCTCTGGTTCTATTCAAATCCAATCTTTGTTAAATCAAATGCTGCAACTTCTATCGAAAACAGTAGCGAACAAAACATAAGAATATATCCTAATCCAGCAAATAAGTATTTTGTAGTAGAATGCGAAGAAGCATCAACAATTCAAATCTTCGACAACAATGGGAAAATTGTATATTTTGATAAAGCATCCAATAGCAATAACCGAATAAGCACAGAAAATTTACCAAGAGGAGTTTATTACGTAAAAATCACTAATAATTCGAACGTTACCACAAAACAGATTGTAATTGAATAACTAAACATAAAAAGAGAAAAAAGCCGGGGTGAAATTATTTTCCCTCGGTTTTTTTATATAATAAATATCTGAAAAAACAAACATATTAAGCAATCTAACTGCATTTCTTTTAATTGCACCACTGAAGAAGACTTTGCATATGAACATAAAACAATTAACAAATTGCCTATTTATTCGTATATTTATATAATGTAAAAGTGTATGAGAACGAAATGAAAATAACCAAAAATTTAAACAAATTTATTTTAGCAACAGTTATCGTCGCTATTTTGTTTTCATTAATAACAATTTTAGATAACGAGGTAAAAAATCTACTTGTTGCACAGCAGCAAGGTAAATCTTTCCGGTACGTTCCAAACGAAGCATTTGGATACAACGAAAAATTAAATTATAAAGTAGGTTATAAATTTATTACAGCCGGGACGGGATATTTTCATATCCAGCCAAATCCGGTTTACAGAAATGGGCGCGAATGCTATGATGTTCGGTTCGAGGTGCGTTCTCTGCCAAGCTTGGAAATGCTATACAAGGTGAGGGATCGTTACCGGACAGTGCTTGATGTGGCAGGAATTTTTCCCTGGGAGTTTGAGCAAAGTATTCGCGAAGGAAACTACAAAAGAGATGCGCGAGCAATTTTCGACCAGGTGAACAACACAGCAACTGTTAAAGATAAGCAATACAAGGTGCCTGAATATGTCCACGATGTAGTTTCAGCCTTTTACTATACTCGCACGCTTGACTTGAAATCTATGAAGGACGGACACGTCTTCTATTTGAAGCATTTTTTTAAAGATACAACTTATACTCTGGGAGTGAAAATTCACCGCAGGGAAACAATAGATGTTGAAGCTGGCAAGTTTCGCTGTATTGTTATTGAACCGCTTGTTGTAAAAGGTGGGCTTTTCAAGAGCGAAGGCAGCATTTTCATCTGGCTTAGCGACGACGATCGCAAAATTCCTGTAAAAGTGGCTACACGAATTTTAATCGGATTTGTAAGTGCAGATTTAGTATCTTATAGCGGCACACGCGGTCCGGTAACTGCAAAAATTAATTAGGGGGAAAGATGCGAACTAAATTGATTGTATTTTTGCTTACAGTTGTTTCTGTTTTTGCCCAAAACGATAAAACTCAGGTTTATAATTCCTTATTGACTAAATATGGAAATATCACTTCGATTTCCTTGAAGTTCAAGTCGCTGAACAATCATTCGCTGGAAGGAAAACTTGATGCACAAAAGGGAAACAAGTATGTATTGCGTATGGGCGATAGGGTAATCACTTGCAATGGTAAAACTCTCTGGAATTATTCAGAAACAGACAAGAATGTAATCATAAGTAATTTCGATAGTAATATACACACGAACTCGTTGGAAAACTTTTTCTTTTCGCTGATTTCACAGCTAAATCCAGTTGAACTAAAAGTTGAAAGTTCTTCCCGGGGAACCTCGTTTAAAATATTGACGCTTGAACCAAAAACAAGCGAGCAATTTTCGCAAATAAAATTGTGGATTGATACCAAAGGAGAAATTGCCTCTATTTCAATCATTAAAGACAAAAATGAAGAAAAATGGGCAATCTGGGATGTCAGGATAAATCCAAAATTTGAAAAAGAATATTTTAATTTCAAAGCACCCAAAAACGTTGAAACAATAGATATAAGATGAAAATATTAGCGTTTGAATCAAGTTGCGATGAAACATCGGTTTCGATTGTTGAAAATGGACAAATAAGAAGCAATATTATTTCATCGCAATATTTTCATAAAAAATACGGTGGGGTTGTGCCCGAGCTTGCATCGAGAGCACACCTTGAAGCAATTTGCGAACTCACCACAATTGCTTTCGAGCAAGCAAAACTTCTTCCAACAGATATTGAAGCAATTGCAGTTACAACCGAACCGGGTTTGATTGGTTCGCTGATAGTCGGCTCGAACTTTGCAAAAGGGCTTTCGGTTAAATACAATTTGCCAATTGTTCCAATAAATCATATCGAAGGACATATATATTCCGGATTGATTAGCAATAGCGGGTGCGGCTTTCCATTTATTAATCTGCTTGTAAGTGGAGGACACACAGCAATTTTCTTAGTGCATTCATTTAATGATTATGAAATAGTTGGGCTTACCCGGGACGATGCGGCAGGAGAAGCCTTCGATAAAATTGCAAAACTTTTGGGACTTGCATATCCCGGTGGACCTGAAATTGATAAATTAGCACAACTCGGCAACAGCAAAAGATTTGATTTTCCGCGCTCTATGATAAATTCCGGAGATTACGATTTTAGTTTTTCCGGATTGAAAACCTCTGTAAAAAACTTTGTTTATAAGAATTATCCGGGTGGTGTTCCCAGTGAGGTTTTGCCGGATATTGCTGCTTCGGTGCAAGCGGCAATTGTGGATGTGCTTGTTGCAAAAACTATAAGAGCAGCAGAAGAGCATCGAGCAAGGAACATTGTGATTTCAGGCGGAGTATCTGCAAACAGTTGGCTCAGAGAAAAAATGAAAACGAAGGCAGCAGAAATTGGAATTTCCACATATGCACCCGAAATGGGATATTGTATGGACAACGCAGCAATGATTGGTTTCATTGCCGAGAAGAAGCTACTTGAAAAAGGGCGGGAGTCTTTTTTCAGATTAGATTTTCGGGTAAGTGCAAATGCACTTCGTTCAAGAAAGAAAAATGAATAATTAATTAAAAAAATTACATTTCTCTCTTTATTTCAAATTTGAAATAATTTTTTTATTTTTAATCATTTATATTGCAATTTATTGGCTTGGTTTTTGTCTTAGATTTTGTATGAAAAGTCAAAAATAAATTAAAGAATGATGAGAAAAACAGGACTATACACAATTTTATTAATTGTATTGCTCGCAATTGTGCAAGTGGCGAAAAGCCAGCAGCCAGAGAGTGAAATTCTCGAAATAAAAGTAAACAATATACAAATTAATTTATCGGATGAAAAAGAGATTGTGGTGCGACAGAGCGATACAATTACTTTCAAATATGTTATAAAAAATATACCGAAAAACGCCGGTAATTCGTTTTACTATCGTGTAGTTCTGCGAACAAAGCAAGATTCGAGCTTTAAGGTTACTGGTTCAGATGTTGTTCAATATTCTGATTTATTTGAGGATAATTATACTTTTGTAGCAGGAGGATTTGATTTACAGGGGCGCTGGATTGCCAAAACAAGTACAATTACATTCAGGGTGAATAATCGAGAGGCTGAGCTTCTTGATAGATTAGAGCAATACGAAAGGCATATCGAAAAATTAGAAAAAATGCTACCTGAAAAAACAAAAATCAGTTCATTTTTATTTGATAAAGTATCATTAATTTTTGGGTTGACATTTGGAATAATAATTGCCTCAACGATTTTCTTTATCTATGTTGGAATTAAAAATAAAAAAAATAAAGGTGAAAATATGGACGAATTAGAAAACATTGTAATCACAAAAGAAGAGTACAACAAGATAATGTCCGAAAACAGCAATCTTCGTGCTGAAATATCTGCATTACGTGGACAAATTGACGCTCTTCAAGCCCGTTCGAACGATATGCGTAAGCAAAACAAGGAATTACAAGAAAAGCTTAATCACTTATCCAATTCCAAAGCAGAATTAGAAAATCTGCAGCAGCAAAAAGATGAACTTTTTGCATTGATTATTCACGATATAAAAAATCCGGCAGCTTTGATTAAGAGCCTTGTAGATTTGCTTCGTTCGTATGATTTATCAGCTGTTGAAAAGCAAGAAATTATCGAAGATATTGCAGAAACAACAGCCCGTATCGTTAGCCTTTCGCAGGAAGTTACAAAAATTCTTGCTCTTGAGACAACAAAGCTTGAACTCAATATTGAAACAGTTCCAATTGCTGATTTAGTTGAGGATGTTGTTAATAGAAACTTTGTTTCAGCAAAAAGCAAAAACATTGAAATGACCTTCGACATTGCAAAGAACTTACCTGAAATCGAAATAGATGTACAAAAAATTGACGAAGTACTCGACAACCTTGTATCAAACGCAATAAAGTTCACTCAAAAGGGAGGGAAAGTACACGTAAGATCTTATCTTGACGATAATAAAGTAATTGTAGAAGTCAATGACAACGGACTTGGACTCACTGAAGACGACATAAAACGAGCGTTTCAGCGAGGGAACAAGCTCTCGGCACAGCCAACCGGAGGAGAAACTTCTACAGGTCTTGGTTTGTGGATAGTGAAGAAACTCGTCGATGCTCACAATGGAAGAGTATGGGTAAAAAGCACCCTTGGAAAAGGTTCATCATTCGCATTCTCACTTCCAATTAAGCAAAAGAAAGAAGAAGTAACTGCATAAAAATAAAAAAGGCGGGGAAGTGAGCCCCGCCTTAACTCAACCAGAATTAACCAGAATTTATTTTAATTTCATACCAGCGTCTAATAGTTCATTAACTTTACTCATAGAATCTGCTTCGGCATAGAAGCGAATCAGAGGCTCTGTGCCAGAGGCACGAATAAGCAACCAACCACCATCAATATAGAACTTGTATCCATCAAGAGTATTGATACTTTCGACAGCAAATGGACCAATTTTTTCGGGTAGTTTTTGAGCAGCCGCAAGAATTGCCTTCTTTCTGTCGGGTGTAACTCTGACATCGCGACGATGATACTTGTGTGTTCCGAGTTCTTCGTCGAGTTCGGCTGAAAGTTCTTTGAGAGACTTGCCACGTACAGCCATAACTTCGAGAATAAGCATAGCGTTAAATAATCCGTCGCGTTCAGGTATATGCAGAATAGTGCCCAATCCACCGGATTCTTCGCCACCGATAAGAACTTTGGTTTCGTTCATTATTTTAGCAGTGTGTTTGAATCCGACTGGTGTTTCGACAAGAGGTAAATTTTTAGCTTTGCAGTATTTATCCACCATCGATGTAAGTGAAACGGTTTTGACAACGGTTCCGCGTTTCTTTTTCTGTTCGTATAGATATTTGAGCAAAATCATAAATACACGATGAGAATCAACAAAATTACCTTCGTTGTCGATTAGCCCGACGCGGTCGGCATCGCCATCAGTAGCAATACCAATGTCGTATTTACCTTCTTTGACTTTTTCAGCTAAAATGTAGAGGTTTTCGGCAATAGGTTCGGGGTGGTGAAGTTCACCAAAAGAAGGATTGTATTCATTATGAATAACGTTAGCATCGGGCAGAAGCAAATGAATTGTGTCGATACCAGCACCATACATAGGGTCGTAAAGGATTTTGAAGTTGGCAGCATTTACAGCTTGCATATCGACTTTTTTCTTAATCTGGCGGATATAAGACTCTTTTGCATTGAAGAGACGAATTTTCTTCTGTTCGATATATTCATCAAGAGTTTTCAAATCAAGCTGAGGTGGTTTTTTCATAATAGATTTGAGTTCATTCTCTACCATAGCGATTTCGTCAGTAGTAGCAGGACCACCGAAACTACCCTTGAGCTTAAATCCATTGTATTTTGGTGGATTGTGAGAAGCAGTAATTACAACTCCGAGTTGCGAACCTTTTTGCTTGGTATGGAAAGAAACTTGCGGAGTAGAAGAGACAGAATCGGTAAGGTGAACAGTAATTCCCTGACTTGCTAAAATAGCGGCAGTTTCTTCGGCAAAATCACGCGATAGAAAACGCGTATCATAGCCGACAACGACGCTGGGATATTCCACATCTTTATAGTGATTGAGAATATGTTTAGCAGTTGCATAAGCAACCAACCGAACATTATCGAAAGTAAAATCACGAGCGATAACGCCACGCCAGCCATCCGTTCCAAATACAATTGTCATAGTTTCTATAAAAATTAGTTTAACATCAAATAATAATTAAAGTGAGTAGCTATAAACACTTCTTCCGGCATAAATTGCAGCGTCGTCGAGCATATCTTCAATACGAAGGAGTTGATTGTATTTAGCAACTCTGTCGGTTCTGCTTGGAGCACCGGTTTTGATTTGACCAGCGTTAGTTGCAACTGCAATATCTGCAATTGTGGTATCTTCGGTTTCACCGGAGCGATGCGAAATAACGTTGTTGTAGCCAAATCTTTTTGCAAGAGAAATTGCTTCCAAAGTCTCAGTAAGAGTTCCGATTTGATTAACTTTAATCAGCACAGAATTAGCAATATTTTCTTTGATACCTTCGGCAATGATTTTTGGGTTAGTAACAAATATGTCGTCGGCAACAAGCTGGATGCGACGACCTAAAGCTTCTGTGAGTTTTTTCCAACCGTCCCAGTCGTGTTCGCCGAGACCGTCCTCGATAGAGATAATCGGATATTTATTGCAAAGACTAATATACCATTCAACCATTTCTTCGGAAGTCTTGTATTCGCCGGTAGATTTAAACATTTTATATTTGCCGTTTTCCCACATTTCGCTTGCAGCAGTATCAATTGCCAAAAGCACATCATCATTTGGTTTGTAACCTGCTTTTTCTATAGCTTCGAGAATTACTTCGAAAGCTTCTTCGTTTGATTTCAAAGATGGAGCGAAACCACCTTCATCACCAACAGAAGTATTATAACCTTTGGATTTTAGAACAGATTTTAGATTGTGAAAGACTTCGACGCCAATACGCAAAGCTTCTTTGAAAGTGTCGGCACCAACGGGAACAATCATAAATTCCTGAATATCAACTGTGTTATCAGCGTGTTTGCCACCGTTGAGAATGTTCATCATCGGAGTAGGCAAAAGTTCTGCATTAATTCCGCCAATGTATTTATAAAGCGGTAGCCCGTGGTACTCTGCAGCAGCTTTTGCAACAGCAAGAGAAGCAGCAAGCATAGCATTAGCGCCAAGATTAGTTTTATTTTCTGTGCCATCGAGTTCTATCAGAATAGAATCAACCTGTTTTTGTTCTGTAGCATCAATTCCTTCCAAAGCGTCGGCAATAGCATTATTCAAATTATCAACTGCTTTTGTAACACCTTTGCCTAAGTAACGGCTTTTGTCGCCATCGCGGAGTTCGCAAGCTTCTTTTTCGCCGGTGCTTGCACCGCTTGGTACAATTGCGTGTCCGTAAGAACCATCAGCAAGGATTACCTCGCATTCAACAGTTGGGTTGCCACGTGAATCAAGAACTTCACGACCATAAATATCAACAATGTAAGAACTCATTTTTTATCTCCAAATTATTTAATTAATTAAAAAGTCAATATCTTTAGCTAAACTGAAATCTCTGGAAGTAATTCCGTTAGCAGAATGCGTTGAAAGCACAACACGCAATTTATTCCATCCGTATAGCAAAATATCGGGATGGTGGTCGTGCTTCTCAGCTAAAATAGCGATAGAATTAATTAAGCCAACGGCAGAAACAAAGTTTGAAGCAACAATTTCACGGACTAACGAATTATTTTCGATAGTCCATAACGGATTTTCTTCAAGAAAATCCCGGATTTCGGTTTCTGTGGCAGTAACTAAATTGCTCATTATTAAATATGGTTCTTAATTCTTTCAACAAAATGTTGTTTCGGAACAGCACCTAAGATACGATCGACTTCCGTTCCGTTTTTAACAATAACGACAGTCGGAATGGAGCGAATACCATACATCATAGCAACTTTTTGGTTGTTATCAACATCAAGTTTGCAAACTTTTATTTTGCCTTCGTATTCAACAGCGAGCTCTTCAATAATAGGTGCAATCATACGGCAGGGTCCGCACCAGGTAGCCCAAAAGTCGATCAAAACCGGAATATCTGATTTTACAACAACTTCATCGTAAGTATCATCAGTTAAATGAATAGGTTGAGCCATAATTTTCTCCCAAAATGTAAAATAACAAACAGTAAGATTTTTTTTTGACGAATTACATTAAGTGTAATTTTATAAATATTTAATGTTTGCAAATAAAATATTTTTTGTAATTTTTTGTCAATAAATTGATTATTGCGTAATTTTGCACAACGCTGTTGTGCTTATTTTGAAATAAGTTAATAACCAACAATATAAGGTACTCTCTATGAACCAAGGTCATATTGTTCAAGTAATCGGTCCAGTAGTGGATGTCGAATTTCCAAATGGTCAAGTTCCAGCGGTCTTAAATGCATTAGAAATAATGATGAAATCTCCGGAAGATGGAAGCGAGAAAAAATTAGTCTGCGAAGTACAACAGCATTTAGGTGAAGATCGTGTTCGTTCTGTTGCAATGGATTCTACTGATGGTCTTGTGCGTGGAATGCCTGTAATAGATACCGGCGAACCGATAAAGGTGCCGGTTGGTCCTGAAGTGTTAGGTCGGCTTTTGAATATTATCGGCGAACCGATAGACAACAAAGGTGAGATAAAAACTAAAGAACGCTCCCCAATTCACAAAGCACCACCTCAGTTCACAGCTCTTTCGACGAAAAAAGAAATGTTCGAAACAGGAATTAAGGTTATAGATTTAATTCAGCCATTTACAAAAGGTGGAAAAACAGGTTTATTTGGTGGAGCAGGCGTTGGCAAAACAGTAATTATTCAGGAATTGATACATAATATTGCTAAGCATCACGGTGGTTATTCTTGTTTTGCTGGTGTAGGCGAACGCACTCGTGAAGGAAACGACTTGTATCTGGAAATGACCGAATCGGGAGTAATTGATAAAACAGCTATGATATTCGGGCAGATGAACGAACCACCGGGAGCCCGTTCGCGCGTAGCACTCACGGCTCTCACCGTTGCAGAATATTTCCGCGATGTCGAAGGACGTGATGTGTTGCTATTTATCGACAATATTTTCCGTTTTATTCAGGCAGGTTCGGAAGTGTCGGCACTTCTTGGACGAATGCCATCAGCGGTAGGTTATCAACCGACTTTGGCAACTGAGCTTGGTTTCCTGCAGGAGCGAATTGCATCAACCGACAGAGGTTCTATCACATCAGTTCAGGCAGTGTATGTGCCGGCAGACGACCTTACTGACCCGGCACCAGCCAATACATTTACACATCTTGATGCAAAGACAGTTCTTTCGCGTCAGATAGCTGAGCTTGGAATTTATCCGGCGGTAGATCCACTTGATTCAAGTTCGCGTATTATGGACCCACTTGTAATAGGCGAAGAGCATTATAATGTTGCTCGTGCTTGCGTAAATGTTCTTCAAACATATAAGAACCTGCAGGATATCATCAATATTCTGGGTATGGAAGAACTTTCCGACGAAGATAAATTAACAGTATATAGAGCACGTAAAATACAGAAATTCTTCTCTCAACCATTCTTTGTTGCAGAACAGTTCACTGGTTATCAAGGACGTTACGTAAAGATAAATGATACAGTAGCAAGCTTCAAAGCAATATTGGATGGCGAATGTGATGATATTCCCGAAACATTTTTCAGTTATGCAGGGACTATCGACGAAGTATTCGACCGATTCAAGAAAAGTAGAGCATAGTAGAGGTGCATAAGTTGGAAACTAAGATGTTGTATATAGAGCTTGTTACCCCCGAAAAGAAAATCTTTTCGGGAGAGGTGCAGTCTGTGTGGTTTCCCGGCTCGCTCTCACCTTTTCAGGTGTTGCCAAATCACGCACCAATAGTATCCTCGCTCGATGCTGGAATACTAAAATTTCTTGATGGACAAAACAAAATAGTAAAATATGCGATAACTGGCGGTTTTGTTGATTTGCATAACAACAAAGCAAGCATAATGCTCGAAAAAGCAGTTTCATCAGATGAATTAAAGCTTGACGAAGCAAAATTGCTCTTGGAAAAAGCAAAAGCCGCTATAAGTGGTGCAAAGCAATCTGAAGATAAAATAAAAGCACAGAAAGAGTTAGATTTTGCAAAAGCTTGCTTATCGATTTTGCAGGAAGATAATTGATATTTTTGATTGAAAAGAGGCGTTTATGGAAGAAAAAATATTATTTGAAGGGATTACATACGACGATGTTTTGCTAATTCCGGGATATAGCGAGGTTTTGCCGAGGGACACAGATGTAAGCTCGCGCCTTACGAAAACTATAAAATTGAATATACCTATACTTAGCGCTGCGATGGATACAGTAACCGAAGCTGAAATGGCTCAGGCTATTGCCCGCGAAGGTGGGTTGGGCGTAATACACAAAAATTTAAGCATTCAGCGACAAGCAGACCAGGTTGATAGAGTCAAACGCTCCGAAAGCGGAATGATAAAAAAACCAATAACTTTGACAGGCGACAGAACTGTTGCCGACGCTCTCGAAATGATGGCTAAGTATAAAATTTCTGGTATTCCTATTGTTGATGAAAATAAAAAACTTATTGGCATTGTTACAAACAGGGACTTGCGGTTCAATCCTGAACGAAGCGAATTGCTTAAAAACATTATGACTAAGGACAATTTAAAAACAGTCCCGGTTGGAACAACATTAGAAGAAGCTGAAACACTTCTACAGAAATACAGAATAGAAAAACTTCCTGTTGTTGATGATAATTACACTCTTTGTGGATTAATTACTTTTAAAGACATTCAGAAAAAGAAGCAATTCCCTCGCGCTTGCAAAGACGAACAAGGAAGGCTACGAGTAGGTGCAGCTGTCGGTATTTCGGCGGATACTATGGAACGTGTGGCTGCTTTGATAGAAGTTGGAGTTGATGCAGTATTTGTTGATACTGCACACGGACACAGCCGCGGTGTTCTTGAGATGGTGAAACAGATAAAAAGCAAGTATCCGGAATTGCAAGTAGTTGCCGGGAATATAGCAACTGAAGAAGCGGCAAAAGCACTCATTCGTGCAGGTGCAGACGGACTGAAGGTTGGCATTGGACCTGGCTCGATTTGCACAACAAGAATTATTGCAGGTGTAGGTGTGCCGCAGCTCAGTGCAGTGATAAATGTAGCGAAAGTTGCGAAGGAATTCGACATACCAGTAATTGCTGATGGCGGAATAAAACAAACTGGCGATATTGCCAAAGCAATAGCAGGCGGTGCCGATAGCGTAATGATTGGGAATTTGTTTGCCGGGCACGAGGAAAGTCCCGGAGAAAAGATTATCTATGAAGGTAGGGTTTATAAGATATATCGGGGGATGGGCTCGCTCGGTGCTATGAGTCAGGGCTCAGCAGACAGATATTTCCAGGACGTAGAAGAGGAAATATCTAAGTTCGTTCCGGAAGGAATAGAAGGAAGAGTTCCATTTAAAGGTAATGTCGGAGATACCATATATCAAATTGTAGGTGGATTGCGGGCATCGATGGGATATTGTGGATGCCGGACAATTACCGAGATGCAGCAGAAAGCAAAGTTCAACAGAATTACTTCTGCCGGATTGCGGGAATCGCACCCACACGATGTAAGAATCACCAAAGAATCGCCAAATTACTATGTATAATAAATTATGAAATTACAATGACTTATTCTCAACCTAATTTTATAACACAATACCCAAAAATAGTAGACAAACGTTTTCATCAATTGCGTTTCAATATTGAAGAAAACAAATGCGAAGCAGCAGTAATCACAAAACTTTCGAATATCAGATATTTAACTAATTTTTCGGGTTCGTCTGCTTTTTTGTTTGTAACGGACGATGAAGTGCATTTTGTTACGGACGATAGATATGAAGAGCAGATAAAAACAGAACTTTACGATCTGCCAAATTTACAGGTGCATATTACAAGAGATGTGTGGGGATACCTCGCAAAAAGCAAATTTTTGAACAAAGTAGAAAATTTAGGTTTCGAAGCAGACCACATTCCATACGGCGATGCAGTTGAAATACGGAACCGGATCAGACCTTTAAAATTCAAACCAATCAATAATTTAGTAGAACGTTTTACATATCCCAAAGCACCGGAAGAACTTGAATATATAAAGCAAGCTTGCAAAATTGCCGAGAAAGTTTACGAAGAAATGCTTGGTTTCATTCAGCCCGGAATGTCGGAAAAAGACATAGCAATTGAAATTGCATATCGCACACGCAAGCTTGGAAGCGAAGGCGACCCATTCGATATTATTGCTGTATCGGGACCACGCACGGCACTTGTTCACGGCAAACCATCAGACCGAAAAATAAAGAAAAATGATGTGATTTTGCTCGATTTTGGTGCAAAAGTGCAGGGATTTGGTTCGGACATCACCAGAACTTTCTGTGTAGGAAAAGCAACAAAAGAGCAAAAAGCTATATATAAGTTGGTTTACGATGCAAAAAAAGCAGCTTGCGAGGCTGCCCGCCCCGGAATGAACGGGAAATTACTCGATGCAGTAGCACGCAAAATGATTGACAACGCCGGATATGGAATTAACTTTCAGCATTCATTAGGGCACGGAATCGGTCTTGAAGCGCACGAAGGACCAATCATTACTTTCCGCCGCGACGACCAGATAATTCCCGAGGACGTTGTGCTTGCAATCGAGCCGGGCGTATATTTCCCGGATAAATTTGGTATGAGAGTAGAAGACGATATTTATATTACCCGGAATGAAGTAACGATGCTAACTAATGCACCTGAAGAACTAATTGTCATTTAATTATGGATTTTGAAACTGACGATAAATTAGCGGGAAATAATTCAAGCAATCTTAATACACTTTTTATTGCTTATTATTTCCCGCCAATGGGACTTAGCGGTGTTCAAAGAAGCGTAAAATTTGCGAAATATCTGCCGGAAAACGATTGGGATGTGTCGGTGCTCACAACAACGCCATCTGTGTATTACGCTTACGATGAAACATTGCTTGAAGAACTGAACAATCCTAAAATAACAATATACAGAACACCACCAGATGCAACTCGTCTGGCTAAAAAAAAAGGTTCCAACCTAATACGCTATCCTTCGCATTTTTCGCAAAAGTTTAAAAGAATTATCCTGCAATCTTTTTTGCAGCCCGATAGCCGTATTGTTTGGAAGAAAAAAGCAATTAAGCTTGCCGAAGAAATAATTGAAAACAATCACTTTCACGCACTTCTTGCAACTGCCCCACCGTTTACTGATTTTCTGATTGCAAATGAATTGTCAGAAAAATATGATATTCCATATGTAATAGATTACCGCGATCTTTGGGTAGATAATGCATACTACTACTATCTGACACCATTTCATCGGATGAAAGCAATAAAGATGGAAACAGAGGTGCTGACTCGAGCCAGACGAATTGTAGTTATCAACCGATTTATGAAAGAAAAATTGCTCCAAAGATATAAGTTCTTATCTCACGAAGATATTACAATTATTCCACACGGTTTCGACGAACAGGATTTTGCACCATACCGACATTTGTCGCCCGACCCGAATTATTTCACTATAACGCATTCCGGTTTGTTTCCGGACGACCTTACCCCAAAATACTTCCTTAAAGCTTTGTCGATGTATTTAAAGAAAAACAATGAAGCGAAAAACAAAGTCAGAGCTGTGTTTATTGGACTTATGCGGAAACCGCACGAGAAACTAATAAAGAAGTATAATTTAGGCGATAATGTTGTGCTCAAAGGTTATTTACCGCATACTGATTGCGTTAAAGAGCTTATGCAGTCCGATGTATTGTGGATGATGTCCCCAAATAACATAGTAACACCTTCGAGATTATACGAATATATCGGTGCCCGAAAACCAATATTAATTTCCATACCAAATGGAAATATCAAACAAACTGCACTTGAAACAGAAGCTGCAATTGCAACAGAGCCTCGCGACACAAAAGCGATAGCAGAAGCTATCGACGCCTATTTCGAAATGTGGAAGAAAGGTTCTCTGCCCCACCCCAACATTAAAAACAGCCAGAATTATGAACGCAGATATTTAACAAAATTACTTGCAAGAGAATTGGCTTTTTCTGCAAATTATTAATGTGGAAAAGTTCAGTTTTATAATCTCTGCAATTATTATTAACTTGTTAATAATCAAGGAAGTTCATTGCTTAGAAAGCGTTTCAGATAGTTAATCAAAAATTAACAATACGTTGTAGAAGAATTAAGAAAAAAGGATTAATTTGCGTAAAATAAACTGTTTTATTTTTCATAATAAAAGGGCATAATATGCTTAAAAAAGTATCCTTAATTATTCTTGCTTTTATAGCAATAATCAATTTTGCTTATTCGCAAGGTGGCACAACCGCATCAATAAGCGGTCGGGTTACAGATGCCGACGGTAAACCACTTGCAGGGACAACCATCAAAGTTGTGCATCAGCCGACGGGAACAACCTCAGGTGCAGTAACAAACAATGCCGGAAGGTTCAACATTATCGGTTTGCGAGTTGGCGGACCATACACTGTTACAATTTCGATGGTTGGTTACGAATCACAGGTTAAGGAAAATATTACATTAGGTATAGACCAGAATTTTAGTATGAACATCCGCCTTGTGGAAAAAGGCGTTAAAACAGGGACAGTAGATGTAGTAGCGGACAAAAACGAAATAATCTCATCGAACAGAACTGGTGCATCGCAATCAGTAACTGAAAGTGAAATCAAGAGCTTACCTACTATTGCCCGCTCCATTCACGACTATTCGAGATTATCTCCTCATATTATTTCTTCAACTTCGGAAGGTTCGAACGTTGGCGGAAGAAACAGTAAATACAACAACATACAGGTAGATGGCGCGATAATGAGCGATGCATTTGGCTTATCGACAGCAGGCACCCCCGGCGGTCAGGCAGGAACAGAACCTATTTCGCTCGATGCAATTCAGGAATTTCAGGTAGCAGTTGCACCATTTGACGTTCGTTTAGGTGGTTTTACAGGTGGTTTGATAAACGCAATAACTCGTAGTGGTTCGAACTACTATCACGGCTCAGCATATTTTTATGGTAGAAACGAGAAATTAGTTGGTAATGCAGTAATAAAAGGTCCAGATGGCAAATATGCTCCATATCCGGATTATACAGATTATCAGGCTGGTGGACGTATTGGCGGTCCAATCATTAAAGACCAGCTTTTCTTCTTTGTAAACGGTGAAGTGCGTCAGCGTGCAGAACCGCAAACACTTGCATACAAAGGCGAAAGCGGTCCGAATGTGTTCGGGCTCACAAGAAACGAACTTAAAGCGTTGCGTGATAGTGTAATAGCAAAATATGGTTATGACCCAGGTTCGTATGATAAATACACCCGCGATGTAAATAACTACAAAATCTTTATGCGTTTGGATTACAATATATCTAATCAGCATAGACTAACACTGCGTCATAATTTTGTAAATGCAGATCAGGATAATGCTGTTACCCGTTCAGCCACATTCTTCTCATATTCAGGGCAGGAATATATATTCAAGAGTATTCAAAATCAGACAGTATTACAGCTAAATAGTGTTTTGGGGAAAGATTTTGCAAATGAATTTCGTGTTGCATATACCCAAGTAAACGACAAACGCGACCCTCAATCAACGGATTTTCCAAGCGTTACAATTTCATCTCTGGGAGACGACAAGCGTAGTTCGGTAAGTTTTGGTGTGGAACGTTTCTCGCAAGCTAATGCTTTGGACCAGAGCATTCTTGAAATTACAGACAACCTCAATTATTTCTTAGGCGACCACGTAATTACGATTGGAACGACTAATCAATATGTTACTTTCAGCAACTTATATGTCCAAGATGCTTTCGGAACTTATACATTTTCCGGATTAGATAATTTCTACAACAATAAACCCAATAGGTATTATTACAGTTACCTATTGCCAGGAGGAAAAGAAAGAGCAGAATTTTCATACTGGCAGTTAGCATTTTACGCACAAGACGAATGGAAAGTTTTGCCAAATCTTAAACTTACATTCGGATTACGCGGCGACTTATACGCTTTTCCAGATGATCCATCTTATAATGCAAAATTTGATAGTGTTTTCAAAATGAAGACTTCAGAGATGCCAACTTCATTTGCATTTTCTCCACGATTTGGTTTCAATTATGATGTGTTTGGTGATAAAAACACACAGGTGCGTGGTGGTGTAGGGCTTTTTGCTGGTCGCACACCCGGCGTATGGATTGGTAACCAATATGCAAACACCGGTGTTGATTACGGACGCGTTGATGTTACAAGCAATGTGCCTGCATTTGAACCTGATCCAAAGAAACAGCCTAAGCCAGGCGACCCCGGTACAACACTTCAACCAGTAAAGACAACAGAGGTTAATATTACAGATAAAAACTTCAAAATGCCACAAATTCTGCGTTTTAATGTTGCCGTTGACCATCAGATAATTGAAGGTTTAATCGGAACTCTTGAATTTATTTATGGAAAATCAATCAACGAAGTATTATTCAAAAACATTTTGCTGGTGGACTCGCTCGATAACAGTGGCAACAGAGTTACCTCAATAGACGGCAGACCGCTTTATCTAAGATACAACAGCAATGCAGTTCTTAAAAGCAACGACTATACTAACGTAATTTATATGACTAACACAAACAAAGGCGACCAATTAAGTATTTCAGCACAACTTCAAAAACCATTCAATCAAGGTATTTTACCAAATTTGAGTGCAAATTTTGCTTACACTTATTCACTCGTTCGTGATGTGAATAGTGCAACTTCGAGCCGTGCAATTTCCAACTGGATGTATAATCCAGCCCCAGATCCAAACAATCCGAAACTCTCCACTTCTTTGTTCTCTATTCCTCACAGAATTTTGGCTAATGTATCATACAGATATACTTACTATAAGAATGCAGATATTACTGTTGGTCTATTCTACGAAGGACGTTCCGGTTCGCCGATGTCGTTCTTATATTTCACTCAAAGCAATATTACTTGGGACAGAGCTGTTCTGATTGACACAAGAGTTCGCGATGCAAACAACGACAATGTATGGGGCAACGACCTTTGCTACATTCCGAACAAATTAACAAATGTAAATGGCGTTTGGCAGGACGACAAGATGATACTTGTCAATGGCGACCAAAATTATACTGCACCCGATGGCACTCAAATGAAATACGTAGAAGCATTCGAAAAATTCTTAAGCGACTGGAAAGACCTAAAACGTGGCAAAATTATGGACAGAAACTCATTAAATCAACCTTGGCGCCATCAGGTTGATTTAAGAATTAGCCAGGAAATTCCAACTGTGGGCAGACAAAAAGTTGAACTCACTCTTGATATTTTGAATGTACTGAACCTGCTCAATAGAGAATGGGGACACGTAAAATATATCAGCAATGGAACATATAGCTTGTTACGTTTTGAAGGATACGACAAATCTGGCAAAATCCGTGCAAGCTACCTGCCTAACACAAGAGGATACAGAGGCGACGACATTTTCGAAACAAGCGACTTCTGGTCTCGCTGGCAAATGCAAGTGGGCATTAGATACACATTCTAATACTTGACTATTACAATAAGTTTAGCAGAGGCACAACAAAAGGTTGTGCCTCTTTTTTTGTTCGGAAAATCACACTTCAATAATTAATTTGCAGTATTAGTGAATTGATGATAAAGGAAAAAATGCCGGGAAAAACAAAAATATTTCTAAATTTAACAAATGGGATAGAAGCAATAGAAAGATTTGGGTTGAAACTTGAAGACGTATCCTTTATTAGGTTGCAGTCCTGCCATTGTGAAAGCAAAAAGTTTGTAGATATTCTGAAAGAATTAGATTATAATTTTCTGATGCATTTGGCGATGGGTTTTCGCTGTGTTGTTTATGATTTCGGGGCTAAAAGCCCCACAAGCAAAGCATTGTATATAGGGCTTACTTGGGTAAAATATGCTTTATACAGGCGTTGGTTTGGGAAAATCATACCAGTCGAGATAAAGGGATGGGATTTAAGCCAAAGATTTGATATGTTTTATAAGAAAATTGATGATAAAACTAAAAGAAAATTAGATTACTTCAAGAAATATCTTTTCACAGAAGAAATTTTAATTGAAACTGTTTCGGATGCCACAATTAATGATAATAAACCGGAATATTTCCGTTCAATTTTAGAAAAGGAACTGTTCAATAGCCAAAAGATTTGAGCTGTCGCTGATTTTGCCGCCATTTGGGACGAACCTTCACAAACAAATCCAGATAAACCGGAGTGCCAAGATGGTTTTCAATGGCAACTCTCGCAAGCTCGCCAATTTGTTTGATTCGTTGACCGTCTTTGCCAATGATTATTGGTTTTTGAGTAGGGCGTTCGACGATGATTTCTGCATTAATGTACCACTTGCCTTTCTCTCTTTCCTTAAATTCAACGATAGAAACTTCCGTAGAATATGGAATTTCTTCTTCACATATCAGGAAAATTTGTTCTCTAATTAGTTCCGAGACAAAAAAGCGTTCGTTTTGCGTGCTAAGCAAATCTTCATCATAATAAAACGGAGATTTTGGGATATATTTGGCAATTATTTCAATAGCTTTTGCAACATCATCTGGTTGATAAGCAGAAATAGGCAAAATTTCAGAGAAAGTATCGGTTTTTGCAAAATAGTCAATTGCAGGAAGCATAGCTTTTTTGTCTTTCAGCAGGTCAATTTTGTTGAGCAGAAGTATTTTAGGAGCAGGCGATTTCCCAAGTAATTCAAAAAAAGTGCTATGAAAAGGTTCTTTGTGGGCAGAATACTCCGAAACATCGAACATCACAAGCAGCACATCAGACGAAAGAACTTCTTCTGTAACATATTCCATCATAGCTTCGTGCAACGCATAGCGTGGTTTGATAAAGCCGGGAGTATCAACGAATACAATCTGAAGATTATCTTTTGTGTAAATACCGAGAACGCGTTTGCGTGTGGTTTGTGGTTTTGGGGTTACAATTGACAGCTTTTCATTGAGCACAGAGTTCATAAAAGTAGATTTGCCGGCATTCGGTTTGCCAATGATAGCAACAAAGCCGGCAAATGTATCTTTTGCAGGAGTATTATTCATTATTGATTATTCTCTGGTGAATTCTTCTTTTTTGAAAAGAATTTTATTAAACCCAAAGGAATAACAACGCAATATCCAATTACAAGCAAAAAAGGAGCAACGACAGTAGCTAACGGGTTGTTCCATTTGCCATCTGGAATAGCCGGCTCCTCAGTAATACCAGTAGCCATCAGCAAATAACCGAGCAAAACAATAGCTATACCAACCCCGATAACAATTAAATCCTTTTTTTCGAGCGGGAATTCCCACTTCACAGCTTTCGACTGAACATTAGAGCGAATATTTCTTTTCTTTTGCATAGCTCACCTACTGACTTTGATACTTTTCTTTCATAATTAATTCAGCAATTTTTAAATCAAATGGAGTAGTGATTTTAATATTTTCATCTTCTCCATCTATGATAGTAACTTTATATCCAATGAACTCGACAAGCGAAGCCTCGTCGGTGCCAAAGAAACTTGCTTCTTTAGCTTTGCGATAGGCAGAAGTAATCACATCAGTCCAAAATCCTTGTGGAGTTTGAATAAGCGAAAGTTTTTGTCTTTCGAGTGTTTTCACAACAAGCCCGGTATTTGTCTTTTCTTTCACAGTTTCTTTGGGAGCAATTCCGGGAATAACTGCACCAAAATCTTCGGTTTCGTTTATAATGCGTTGCACAAGTTTTGCAGAAGAAAAAGGACGACCAGCATCGTGAACCAATACAATCTCGGAATTTTTAACTGTATCTGAAAGCAAACCGTTATAAACACTATCCTGACGCTCCAAACCACCGATAATCACTTCTTTGACTTTATCGCATTTATATTTTTCGATAAGTTCTTTGGTAAAGGTAAACCATTCATTATGAACAGGAATAACAATAGCTTCCACATCCTCGACAGTATCGAAAATGCGAATTGTGTGGACAATTAATGGAATGCCACCCAGCTCAGCAAATTGCTTTGGCACTTGCGAGCCGAATCGCTTCCCCACACCTCCGGCAGGAATAATAACACTACCTTTCATAAATATTTTTTTAATTTTTCAATTTATTACAATTAATAAATATAACGATTTTTTTCTTAAATTACTGTAAATTAATTTTATTTTCTAAATTGACAAGCGATAGATGCAATTTTGTTAAGAATAGTTCTGCTTCGTCTTTTGTGATTGTAAGTGGTGGAACAATTCGTAGAACATTTCCCGAAGCAGCGTTGGCAATGACCATATTTTTCAGAAGTTCATCCACAAGCAATTGAGCGTCGAAAGAAAGAAGAAGCCCAAGCATAAGCCCGTGCCCCCGCACCTCAACAATAAGTTTAGGGAAATTCTCTTGCAGATTGAATAATTTGTTTTTCAAATACTCGCCAATATTAAGAACATTTTCCATAACACCGTTGGTAAGTTCCTCGACAACGGCAAGTCCAGTAGCACACGCAACAGCATTGCCACCGTACGTAGTGCCGTGATTGCCGCGGTCCCACACTTCGGCTAAAAATTCTTTTGCAAGAATCGCCCCAAGAGGTAGCCCGCCACCAATTCCTTTTGCCATTGTAACAATGTCCGGGCTCACTCCAAAGTGTTCGAAACCGAAGAATTTGCCTGTGCGTCCGGTTCCACATTGTATTTCGTCTGCAACAAGCAGGAAACCGTGTTTTTTTCGCAATTCTTCTAATTTATCGACAAATTGCTGAGTTGGAGTTGCTATTCCACCTTCTCCCTGAATAAATTCAAGAAATACAGCGGCAGTTTGGTCGTTAATGTTGCGTTCAAGTTCATCAATATCGTTAAATTTCAAAACCATAGTATCAGGCAGGAATGGTCCCATATTTTCCTTGTATTTTGGTTTGTCCATAATTGAGAGAGCTCCGTAGGTGCGTCCGTGAAAACCACCGGTAAATGCAGCAATTATTTTCTTATCACGCCCAAACGAATATTTACGGACAAGTTTAATGGCTCCATCGGTGGCTTCGGTGCCGGAATTAGTGAAAAACACGCGAGAATATCCAGTAAGCTGAGTAAGCTTCTCAGCAAGTAATATTTGAGGTTCCTGGTAGAAGTAGTTCGAAACGTGCATATATTGAGAAATTTGCTTTTTAGCAGCCTCAATGATTTTTGGATGACTATGCCCAAGAGCATTTACTGCAATTCCGGCAAGGAAATCAAGATACTCGTTGCCGTCGCGGTCCCAAATTTTTGCACCGCTTGCGTGGTCTATTTCTATTGGCAAACGTTTATACGTTTGAAAAAAAACCTGATGTTCACGATTAATTAAATCACCCATATTTGCTCCGAAATTACATTTAAAAAAAACAAAATTATGAAAAAGTTAAGTATTTCGGCATTTAAATTGGAGATTAAATAAATAAAACATACAAATAATATTGAAATTGTTGAAAATAAAAGGAATATAGAAATGAACAGCAGAATCCAATACAGTAAATTATGGAGAATATCAGCAGTATGGCTGATAATATGCATATTTTTGTTTGTTGGGTGTACTCCATCGGCAGTGCGTACCGGGAACAAATCCATAAAAAAAGCAAGTGTTGCGAAATCGCAGAAACAGGAAGTGCCAATTGATGATAAAATTGCTGAATTTGAAAAAAATATTAATTCTCAAAAAGCTGAAAGCAACTCGCAAAACAGGATATTACCAACACTGGAAGAGCAGCTTGCCGCAATAGGCAACGAGCAAGTTATAATGAAAAATCAAATTTCCAATTTGCAAAAAGATGTTGAAGAATTGCGTTACACACTTGATGAAATCAAAGGTTCGCTCCAAAAATCAAATGTCGTAGAAAAGAAAAATGCTGTAGCAGGCATTCCTGCAAATAAAGAAGAATCTGCGGAAAAAGCAGAACCCAAAACCAATAACTCTGCTATTTTGCTATCGGACGAAGAGGCTGGTAAGAATTACATAAAGAGAACTCAAAAAGTTTCATCTGAAAGCACTCCAAAAGCAACCAATACACGACACACAAGTTCATCTGTCAATAAAACTGTACAACAAAGTAGCAATACAGTAAAGCAAAAGAAAACGGTTCAGACTGCTGAAAAGCCGCAGGATAAACCAAATCAGGAAACCAAGCAGGAGAGCAACGATAAAGCCGAAATGACACAATCATTAGCGTTAATAAGTCAAAAACAATACGATAAAGCTATCGAAGAACTGGAAAAAGTTGCAAATAACACAAAAAACGAAGCAGTCAGGAACGAAGCTAAATATTTGCTTGCTGAAAGTCATTCACAACTCGGCAACTACGAACAAGCAGCAGAAATATATGCGGATTTAATAAAAAAGGGCAGCAGCGAAAAATCAGCCGAAATAGCCATTAAGCTTGCAGATTGCAAAATAAAGCTTGGGCGGGTAGCAGAAGCAAAAAACACATACCGCGAAATAATAGAGAAATATCCAAGAAGCGAATATGTCCCCAAAGCACGAAAGATGTTGCAACAAATGTAGAAAATGAACCAACAAATAGCATAATCCAATTTCTGTTAAAATAAGTCGTTAATATTTAGTAAATTTGTAAAATAGAATTTTACAATTGATTTAGGATATTTAAATTGGGAAACAAACCGAAAAAAGGAAAGCTGTTTATTGTTTCGACACCTATTGGCAACAAAGAGGATATAACTTTACGTGCTTTGGGAGTGCTAAAAATATGTGATTTTGTTATTTGCGAAGAACTAAAAGAAGGCGCGCGATTACTTAAAAACATAAATCTTGAAAAAGAACTTATACCGCTCAACGAACAGAACGAAATTGAGCAAACATTTACAGTATTGGAACGGTTAGAAAAAGGTGACCGTGCTTGCTTGGTATCTGATTGCGGGACGCCATTGCTTGCAGATCCAGGGCATCATCTGCTTAAAGCTGCATTGAAAACAGATGTAGAGATAGAAGTTGTGCCGGGCGCATCAAGCATATTAACGGCTCTGGTGCGTTCCGGATTTGACGCATCATCATTTTTCTTTGCAGGAATGCTAAGCCGCAAGGAAGAAGAACGCGTGCACGAACTAACGCAGCTTTCGCATTTTCCCAAGACAGTAATATTGTTGGAGACTCCTTATCGGTTGAAGCCATTGCTCGAAGCTGCAGCTCGGGTAATGCCGGAGCGTCGCGCCTATATTGGTATGAACCTTACAATGTTGTATGAAACACACCATTATGGCACTTTTGCTGAACTATACGAAAAGTTCAAAGATGAGAATATTAAAGCTGAGTTTGTAATATGCTTCGAAGGACATAAACAAAATACTTTTTCGAAAGCAGCAGATAAACTTTATCGGCAATCTGATTATTCAAGTCGTCCACGTAATAAAAATTATGGAAATTTCAAATCGGACAGAAATTTTAAATCTGATAGAGATTTTAAATCCGACAGGAAATACAAATCTGATAGAGATTATAAGTCTGACAGCAATTTCAAGTCTGATAAAAATTTCAAGTCTGACAAAAAACGTTCGTATAAATCAGACAATTACAAAAACAAAAAGAATTATAAAGAATAATTTTGTGTTTTGCCTGAAAACACTAATTTATCATATATTTCGGGAATGAATTGAAGAATATAACGCGAGCGGTGTGGATCTTATCGGTAGTAAGCCTTTTTACAGACATAGCAAGCGAAATGCTATATCCGATTCTTCCAATTTATCTTAAAACAATAGGATTTTCAATTTTATTCATAGGAATATTAGAAGGAATCGCCGAAGCAACAGCCGGGCTTAGCAAAGGTTATTTCGGAAAACAATCGGATGTAACCGGAAAAAGAGTGCCGTTTGTTCGGATGGGATATGCTCTGAGTGCAATATCAAAGCCAATGCTTGTAATGTTTGCACATCCGCTGTGGGTGTTTTTGTCGAGAACACTGGATAGATTTGGAAAGGGAATACGCACCGGAGCAAGAGATGCTTTGCTATCGGACGAAGCAACACAAGAGACCAAAGGCAAAGTGTTTGGGTTCCACCGTTCGATGGACACATTGGGTGCAGTAATCGGACCACTATTAGCATTGCTATATCTTTATTATTATCCGCAGGACTACGTTAATTTGTTCTATTTCGCATTTATTCCGGGAATAATTGCAACTCTGTTCACTTTTTTTCTGAAAGATAAGCAAAAGACAACCGAAATTAAGCAGGAAAGAACAAATTTTTTCTCATTTATTAAGTATTGGAAGGAAAGTCCGCAAACATACCGGAAAATAGTTATCGGACTGCTATTATTTACTTTATTCAATAGCTCAGATGTATTTTTGCTGCTCAAAGCCAAGCAAGCCGGGCTCGACGACACAATGGTTATTGGCACATATATTTTTTACAATTTAATATATGCAATATTTTCGTTCCCACTTGGAATAATAGCCGACAAGTTTGGTCTTAAAAGGATTTTTATTGTTGGGTTAGTGCTCTTTTCGGTTGTGTATTTCGGCTTTGCATTGAACGATAATTTATATGTATTTTATGGTTTGTTCTTTCTTTATGGGATATATGCAGCCGCAACCGAAGGAATATCGAAAGCGTGGCTTTCGAACGTAACAGACAAAAAAGACACAGCAACAGCGATAGGTGCATATTCGGCATTTCAGAGTATTTGCACAATGCTTGCAAGCACAATAGCAGGACTTTTGTGGTATAAATTCGGCAGTTCTGCTACATTTGTTGCAACAGGAGGAGTAGCATTGATTGTAGCTGTATATTTTACTTTTATAATAAAGTCGGATGGGAAATAATAACCAACCCGATGAACTTTTTCTACTATTATCTTTGCTAATCATCAAAAAATCTTTATTTTTGCTTAATTACATATAACGTTTGGATTTACTATGAAAGATATTCAACTATTTGGATTAGGGAATGGTCTTGTTGATATTCAATACGAAGTCGAGGAATCCGAGCTTGCAGAATTAGGGTTGAAAAAAGGCGAAATGCGACTTGTCGAAAGCGATAAGCAACGTTCATTGCTCGAAAAATATTCGCATCGCAAATTCAACAGGTGTAGCGGTGGAGCAGCAGCAAACACAATTATTTGCTTTTCGCAGCTTGGCGGCAAAGCAGCATACTCAACTGTGTTAGGAAAAGACGAATTCGGGCAATTCTATGCTAATGAATTTATTGAATTAGGCATAGAACTGAAAGCTGAAATGCTCGACAACTATCCTACCGGAACTTGCTTTGTGTTTATCACACCCGACAGCGAACGCACTATGCATACTTCGCTTGGAGCGACAGCATTTTTTGGCAAGCATAATATTGACGAAACAATAATATCTCGTTCTCAATGGATTTATGCCGAAGGATATAAATTCACAGCACAAAGCAGCACCGAAGCACTGTTCTATTCCGTAGAATTAGCAAAAAAGCACGGTACAAAGGTTTCGTTAACGTTCTCGGATGTATTCATCATAGATAGTTTTCGCGAAAACTTGCAAAAAGTAGTAAATCAATCCGACCTTGTTTTCTGCAACGAAAATGAGGCACTTTGCTACACAGGCAAGCAAAATGTAGAGGATGCAGTTGAAGCATTAAGCCGTGAATGTCCAAATGTTGTTGTAACTCTTGGAGGAAATGGTTCGATAGTAAAATGGGAAGGAAATATTTACAGGATACCGTCCTATCCGGCTCGTCCGGTCGATACCACAGGAGCAGGAGATTGCTTTGCGGGTGGCTTTATGTATGGAATTATCACAACGGGTAATCCCGTTATTGCCGGGCATATAGCTTCGGCAGTTGGTGCACGTGTTGTTTCGCAAATGGGAGCCAGAATTTCTGGTGATATAAAAGAACTTCGTGATGAAATATTGTCGAAAGTAAAATGAGAAAACTGGTTTGCCTAATATTGTTCTTGGTTGTCATCAGTGAATTTGCATATTCACAGAGCGGAATACGTTTCCCTGAACTATCCAGACGATTGGAAAATTATTTCAACAAAGAGATGATTCAAGATTTGCAAAGTGAATTTCCGCAGGGAAGTGATTATACAATTTGGGGATGGGATGTAGGCGACTTTTCGGGTGATGGTGTGCCTGATGCGGCTTTCTCTGTGAGGATTGCCGGACAACGTGGGCGAATTATGCAAGTTTATTTGTTTGTAGATATAGATGGATATTTTGTCAAAGCAGGACAATTTGCTTATGAATTTGTGGAACTTCCGCTTGAAATCGGAGTTGTAATCAGAGATAATGCTTGCTATGTTACTCAGAAACATAAGCAATTTAATTGGTTAATACGAGGATATCGCTTTGATAATGGTGCTTTAATTATGTTGGACGAGTTTCTAACAGAACGAATTGGTGAATACACCTATGAATCATATAAAAATTATCAGAATTTGAATAATACAGATAAATTCATTGAAACAAATACAGGCAAAACACGATTTTTTGCTGAATATACAACTATTCCATCTTATAGAAGAGGTCGTCAGGTATATAAGGGTTATAGTTCGGAAGTTTATATTGATAATATAAATTTTGTTCCGAAAGGTGCCTTTTGGTGGGGCGGAAGTGAAGATTTGTCGTTTTCAGTAAGTTCTGCGTGGGACGAAACATATTTATATATGACGGTTAAAGTGAAAGATGATAAGATTGTGCCCCAAAATTGCGATACCTGCATTTGCGATTATGTAGAAGTATGGTTCAACGTCAATACCGATGGAAGCAATCGTTTTGCAAATCTGAAAGGGAATAAAGTAACGTTCAAAGAAAGCATCGAAAGTGGAATATATAATATTAAAATATTTCCGGGTAACTTTTTAGATAGAACTGCATCGGTAAAAGTAAGCACAACAGACGAATTGGAACCATATCAGAAAATTGCAGCACACGATATTATGGCTATTTCCGACATCCAGGATACTATATATGTAGTGCGTTTCAAAGTGCCATTTGCATTTTTGGGAATACAGGGCAATCCGGTTGAAACAGGAAAATTAATCGAATTTGGATGCACAGTATCTGTGCATGATTATGATAATGAATTTCGTCCGGAAGAATATACACGCAAAAACAGTTCTGTATTTGACCCGCAAAATCCTTCTACATACGGCTCAATTGTGCTTGTCCCTGACGATAAATGGTATGGCTCATCGAGGAATATTTATTTAGAGGACATACTTAAAACGCTCGTGGAGTATGGCTTCTAAAAACAAACCAAAAGTAAAGGATGCACTTTTCCGCTCCATAAGAGAGATGGCTCCGTTTATGAATTTAGGGATGCAGATGGCAATTCCCGTAGTATTATTTACGTTGCTTGGGTGGTGGATAGATAAAAAATACACTTCTTCCCCGCTTTTCATATTAATATTCGCAGCAATTGGTGTATTTGCGGCATTTTATTATTTTTTCAAGGCTATAAAGAGAAAATGAGCGAAGGATATATCAAATATAATACAATTTGCATAGGGAACGAATATCCCGAAGCAATTAATATAGTTGATTTGCAAGTATTGAGAAATGAATTGAAAATTAAAAACTTAATCGGAATGCTACCGGGTGGAATCGGATACGGCAACGTAAGCAAGAGATGGAATAACAAGTTCATCGTTAGCGGCTCTCAGACTGGTGGCGAAGCAATTCTCAGTTGTAGCGATTATTCAATTATCCACGATTACGATATTTTGCAAAACACATTAGTATATAGTGGTTTGCGACTACCTTCGTCGGAAACTATTACCCATTTGGCAATCTATGCCGCAAAACCTAAGACAAAGTTTGTTGCTCACCTGCATAATAAGGCAATTTGGGAAAAATTAATCAAGGATGGAGCTAAAACTAATGGATTTTCTGAGTATGGAACAGTGGAAATAGCACTCGAAGCAAAAGATTATGTTTCAGGTCTTTCAGACGACGAAGGCATTTTTGCGTTAAGTGGGCACGAAGATGGTGTAATTGCTTTTTCAGATGAACTTAAATCAATTATCATTCTGATTAATAAGCATATTAAGTAGTTTTTGCACATCAATTATCATTACGGGCTTGTTGTTGTAAACTGATGATGCAGCAATAAATGGAGTATCACTGAGAAGTTTGTTCGTCGGCGAAGGCACAAGTTCCGCTTCCCCGATAAATTTATCGAAAATCAAGGCGAAATTGCAATTAACGTCGTTTACCAATAGAACAGGTTTATTCTTTGCAATATATTCGGCTTCAATATTTAAGACTTTTCGAATGTCTATAAAACTGGTATTTGGGTACTGTTTGTGAAAAGTCTTTTCGTCTATAAGAGCCTCGCAATTGAGAATCTGGACTGCATAGAGATTGCCAGCAACATCAAAAACGAGAGATTTCAGCAAAACATAATTCATATTGAATGAAATAATAAGTTTGGTGCCGAAATTTGGTTCAGAACTAATATCAATTCTGCCGTTGTTGTTGCTAATCAAATTAATAAGCCCTTCTAAGCGACCTGCAACAGCTGTAGCGTCTTCTCCTTTGCCATCATCTACTATTTCAATAAGGAGTTTACCGCTTAAAGTGCGGGCAGAAAGAGAAATTTCAGCCATTTCCGGCTTTTCTTTTCGCAGATTGGACGGTTCGATATTGTTCATAATAATATCGCGAAGCAATTGCGGGAGCAGAATTTCAAGCAAAGTATGCAATTCAGAACCAATTCGAACAAAGCGACCTGCAATTTTAAGGCTTACTTTTTTGTTTGAATAATTTGCCAAATCATTTGCAAGTTCATTGTAGCCGCGAACTATATCGCCAAAAGCAACTGAACGGAAATTGTAAAGACCGTTGTAAATAGTATTAATTCTGTTTTTTATGTTTTGCAGATATTCATCAGCAGAAGAAGAGAAAAGATCCAATTGAGAAATAATATCATCAAGTTTTTTTGCGTTGTTTATTGCAATTTCAGTAAGCGTTTCGGTATTTGTGATATTATACAAGATGCTATTATTATCGAGTTGTATTTGTCGGATAAGCGATTTCAAAGATTTCAGATTTCCGATAGAATTAGCCATTGGAACAAGGTTGGAAATAATATTAACAGTAGCATCGAGCAATCTGTTATACTTAGAATAATCATTGAATTGAGAAGATTTGTAGCCAAAATAATAGAGTTTATCGTCCGCAGCAATATCAGCTGTATCACTACCAGAGCTGACAATCGGAAGAATTTCGTCGCTTGATAATTTAGCCGAAGGCGTTGGTTGCATTTGTTCCTGGTCGGTCAGGAATGAACGGAGAAAATCAGAATAGGTGTCGATATAATCGCTATAGTCTTTGATTTTGTCGATGATTGCGATGGCACTTGTAGCGGCAATTTCTTTGAATAATCGATTACAGCTCAATAATAAATCCATCTGGTATGGATTAATCGGAAGATTGTGGTCGGCAAGAAAACGAATGAAGTCGCTCAATGCATCAGCAAGATCGAATGCTTTGGAAACTCCGGCACTTATTGCCGCGCCTTTGATTGTATTCAATGCCTGCGAAATTGGAACCACATCTATTGTTTCTTTTTGCGTTTCAGACTGTTCCAACACGTGTTCGATTGTGCCTACAGAACGAACAATTGCATATTTGAATTTTTCAAGCAATATTCCTTTGCTTTGCTGTTCGTCGGAAGATGTTTCGGATTTGGCTCTGGCTGGCTGCATCTTTTTAATTCTATGAGGTGCAGCAATCGATTGCAATTCGCTCGTAATTTCATTGATAATTGCAAATTCGGAATTCAGCAATTCGAGAATTTCAAAAGAGGAAAACTGAATGATTGAATAATAGAAATCATTAGCACGCAAGACAATATCAATATCGTTCGGGAGTAAGTCTAATCGTTTTTCTTTTGCAAGAGAAACTATTTTGAGCATTGCATCAGCAATAAGAACAGCATTGTCAACTGACAATTTCTTTACCGACAGTCTGATTTGATTAATAGAATTAGCCGCATTTGCCAAAAGTTCCGATATCCGATATTTTTCGTAATCAAGCAAACAGGTTTCGATAATGTCGCAATGGCGGCGGCACGCTTCCCTGAAATATTCAATATGTTGCTCAATATTACTCAAATTCGAGTTCTTTAATTAATTCAAATATCATTTCAGAATTTAAAAAATAATAATCTCTTTGCTGAATGTTAATCTTGCCATACAAAGAACTATCTATTGCTGAAAACGTGTTGTGAGCAAACGGAAAACGCACAAAATCAACTTCTATACCAAACCGAAAAGTCCCGTTGTTGAAAATAATAGTGCAAAACGTCTCGGAGTTTGCTTGAAAATCGCCCAATTGCTTTAGGTCAACTATCGGCAAGATAGTTCCTTCGTAAGCAATAAGTCCGGAAATCCATTTGGGGAAATTTTGGTTAGTGTACTTTTCTCTGTTCGGAATTACGATTTCAATAAACTTGCTATTAGCAACAAAGTTAATGTTTCCTATTTTGAAAGGAAGTAAAGTTATTTTTTTGTTTAAATTAGTTAGAGGCGATTCTTCGAAATATTGATTTGTAGATAGTTCAGATTTGAAAAAATCATTATCAGTAAATCTTCTTTTATAATATTTAATTTTACGGACTGCCATTATATTTTCTCAGAAATATCATTCAAATCTTCAATAATACCATCAAGTTTTGCAAAATCGCTTTTTGCGTTCTCAGTATTTTTGAGAATATTACGAAAATCATCGACCACAGAATCAAACTTAGTCGAAATAGAAGCAAGACGTTCGTTGAATTTGGAGTATTCAAGAAGCATTTTGGCAATATCAGATTGGGTTGGAGTATTTTCCAGAACAATTTCAATAGTTTCAAGGTCGTTGCTGCAAGCATAAATTGCGTTGCGCGCTTCGGTAGCAAGATAGTAAAGCTGGTCCTGCGAATTAAGAAGATTTTCGGAAATTTTCTTAATTTCGTTCGATAATAATTCCATTTTGCTTGAGCTTAACTTTTCAGCAAAAATGGAAGAATTAACAGCAATAAGGTAAGTATGGTCTGATATTTTTTTCAGATTGTTTAATTCTGCAAATAATTTATCAAGTTTGTCGGTAAGTAGTTTTGCTTTGGTCTGAATAGTTATTGCTTTTTGTTTGACTTTTTCTTTTGCCGAATTATTGTCGAATTTAGAAGATATTTCGGCTGGAGTTTCCCATCGTGCAAGTTCGTTGGCTGTGGTAGCAAGTTGAGTGATTTTAACAGTCAGGCTGGTAATATGTTCAATAGAAGCATCGAAGGCAAGCTCGGCATTTGTCTTCAGTTGCCCGATTTTATCGGCAACGTCAAGCAAACGATTAATTTTAATTTCAATAAAATCCTGCAAATCAGATTTATCCTGTTGCAAATCGTAAATAGTTTTATTTATTCTGTTTAGCGATTTAACAAACTCATCGTTAGCAATTTCGCCTTTGAACGATTTTTCGATAATCTCGTTTTCAAATTCACGGCTTTTGCCCAAAGCAACGTAGTTAAGAAATTTGAGTAAGTGCTCTTCTTTCTCGTGCAATTTGTGAGCAAAATAGTCCGAAGCACGTACAGAATAAAAAACAAGCACTACCATTACAAGAATTGCAACAGCGAGAACCAATTTTAACCCATTTGCCCGCAAACCGGATGGCATAATTTTGGACTGTTGCGGGAACTCAGACAAAATCAGCAAATTCAATTTGCCTGAACATACGGCAGAGCGTCCCCAGTCATAGCTGCAAGTCTGAAAATCAATGCCTGTAAGTCGCAAACTATCAGCCCAAGCTAATGTGCTTTTGCGAGGCGAAGCCCCAAACGACAGAAGAACATTTTTTGTGAATGCATCATAATAAGTGATATTGTAATTTAGCTTAGAAATGTTGAAATCGATAAAGCCTGAAAGTTTGTTGAGAATGCCCATCATACCGAGAATTTTGCCCTGTCGGTTGATTAGCCGGCGGAATGTAACGGAATAAATATTATCGTTAATATTTTGCAAGATAGTGAAACTCTGACCTTTGAATATTTTTTCAATGAGCAGAGCAGCTGAACGATTTTTTTCCGGACTAATCAAATTAAGATTGAAATTTTCAGGGAGATTGTAGAAAGTGTGGTTTACAAGATACATATCGCCGGCTTCGCTAATTCGTTGAAATATAAGAAAATCGTTGCCAGAAACAGATTTTAAAGATTGAAGGAAAGGGTGTATTCTGTTTTTTTCGTTACTGCTAAGATTAATATTGCCAAAGTACAGAGATGGAATGCTTTCGTAATACATTTTATCAAATGGGATATCCGGAAAAAGTCGCCATCCAGAGCCCAATTTTAAATTTTCGTCAATTGCATAAGCAGTTTTTTCGAAATTGACAGAAACATTTTGCTCTATATATTTGCAAAGCAATTCGGCTGTTTTGTCAATTTGTTGCGAAACTTTGGTCTGGTCGGAACTTTGGTTGTCCGGCAAATTGCTCGAAAGAGCATAAATCCCGATTGCAACAATAATTCCGAAAAGAAAGACGCCCCAAAAATTTGCTTTGAGAAGCGTTCGCATAAAGTATTTTTTTTCGTCGAAATTCAATTTAATTTCGCTCCGTATTTTATCAACAAACAATTAATCAAATATCTTGCCAAAAATCACAATCGAATAACCCGCTGTTTTTCAACGACTTATGATTTTACATTTTTTGTATTATTTAGAAACAATTAAAGGTAAATTATAATGATTTATTTTTAATTTTGTAAAAGAGGAATATCAAAATGGTGTTCGATGCAATTAGCAGCAGGGATTTGCATAGGTGCTTCAAGTGTTAAATTAGCAATTATCAACCGAACAAGCTCGGATGGTTTTGCTCTTCGAAATTGGGAAGTGCAATCGCATAATGGTACTCCGCAGGAAATAATTAAAGAGTTTTACAATAAGTATAATTTACACAAAATTCCGGTTACCTTTACTGGAAGAAAGTTCAGGTCAATTATCAAAGCAACAAATATATCAGAACCCGAAGCAACAGAAATAGCTTATAGTAAATTATTCAGTGCAGGCAGATTTGATGCAATTGCTTCGCTCGGAAGCGAAACTTTCCTTGTTTACACTCTCGACCGTTACGGTAAAATCTCGGGTGTCATTACGAAAAATCAGTGTGCTTCCGGAACGGGCGAATTTTTCCTGCAACAAATAAAACGAATGAACCTTTCGCTCGACGAAATTAATAATGTAACGAAAGATGCCAAACCTTTCAGAGTATCGGGACGTTGTTCAGTCTTTTGCAAGTCTGATTGCACTCACGCACTCAACAAAGGTGTGCCAAAAGCAGAGGTTGCTGCAGGTCTTTCGCAAATGATAGCAGAAAAAGCTCAGGAATTGTTCGAAAAGCAAAAAATTGAGCGAGTGTTGTTGCTGGGTGGAGTTACGCGCAATAGTGCTGTAATGAAATTTTTGCAAGCTAAATATCCAAATGCAGAAGTATCAGAGTATTCAGAAATATTCGAAGCCTTTGGTGCTGCCCTATACGCTCCCGAGAACGAAATCGAACCAATTGCTGATTGCGAACAAATTTTCAGGCACAAAGAAAGTTCGTTTGCGTTTCTGCCACCACTCGAAAAGTATGCAGATAAAGTTCAATTCGAGCAAATTGCTGTTCGCAAAGCAAAAGATGGCGAGCGTTGTATCATAGGGCTGGATGTAGGCTCGACAACTACAAAAGCAGTAGCAATAAGTATCGAAACTAAGGAAATCCTTGCAAAATCTTATCTTTATACGTACGGCAATCCAATTGAAGCTTCCAAGAATTGCTACCGCGAGCTTCGGCAGCAATTGCCTGATAGAATTGAAATTATTGGGATTGGAACAACAGGTTCGGGACGTCATATTGCCGCTTTGCATGCCGAAACTGAGGCAGTAATCAACGAAATTACAGCACACTCTACAGCCGCTGTGCATTTCAACAAAGATGTGGACACAATATTCGAAATTGGCGGTCAAGATGCAAAATACACTTACATCGTCAATCGTGTGCCTGCAGACTATGCTATGAACGAAGCATGTTCGGCTGGCACCGGGTCGTTTCTGGAAGAAGCTGCAAACGAGAGTTTAAAAGTAGCTCTGCACGAGATAGAGCAGCTTGCGATGAATGCAGACAACCCACCAAATTTTAGCGACCAATGCGCCGCCTTTATCGGTTCGGACATCAAAACGGCTCAACAAGAGGGAATTTCGCGCGAGAATATTGTAGCAGGACTTGTATATTCCGTTTGTATGAATTACGCAAATCGTGTAAAAGGAAATCGCCCGGTAGGAAACAAGATTTTTATGCAAGGCGGGGTTTGCTATAATCGCGCCGTTCCGATTGCTATGGCAGCAATCACAGGCAAAGAAATTATTGTTCCACCGGAACCCGGTCTGATGGGAGCTTACGGAGTTGCTCTCGACGTCCTGAATAAAATAAATCTTGGTATTTACTCAGAAAAAAAATTCGATCTCGACGTTCTTATCAATCGTGAAGTAATCTACAAAAAGCCATTTATTTGCCGTGGTGGCAAAGAAAAATGCGATCTTAAATGCACAATAAACCTGATACAAATCGAGGATCGCACCTATCCATTTGGTGGTGCTTGCGATAAATATTACTCAATCAACCTTAAACGCGATGCAAACATTAGCAGATACGATTATGTTTCTTTGCGAAATCATTTGTTTTTTGAAAAGTATGCGCCAGAAAGCGATTTTCCTTCGGATGCAAAAACAATCGGAATTAACAACTCGTTTCTGACGCATTCGCTCTATCCGCTGTTTTACAACTTTTTCACTCAGTTAGGCTTTCGGGTTGTAATTCCGGAAAATCCAGACAAAAAAGGGTTCGAGCGGGAAATTTCATCGTTTTGTTTTCCTGCACAGCTTTCGCTTGGTTTGATGGAAGAATTGTTAAATCTCAAGCCCGACTATGTATTTCTTCCGGCTGTTTTCGAAATAAATGCTGGAGACCGGGAGCCGCAGAGACTTGATTTTAATTGCACCTGTGTATTTGTAAGTGGCGAGGCGTTTTATTTACGACAGGCTTTCAAAGATAGATTGCAAAATATTCCACTTCTGACAGAAAATTTCAATTTTGCTAACGGATTTGAGCGAGAATTCGATAAATTTTATAATATTGCTGTAAAAATTGGGGTTTCGGGCAAGGAAAAAGTTCGTTCAGCTCTCGAATACGCAATAGAAATGCAGCACCGCTGTCAGCAGGAAGCGTTTGAACTCGGTCGCAAAGCACTAAAAGAAATAGGGCAATCACCCGACAAATTCGGAGTGGTGCTTGTAGGTCGGCATTATAATTCATTCCCGGATTTTGCAAATAAAGGAATACCACAGAAATATGCTTCGCGTGGAATTTACGTATTGCCGTTCGATTTGTTTGACTGCTCCGAAGAAACAATCGACGACAATATGTTCTGGGAAGCAGGCAAAAGAATACTTCGGATTGGTAAGTTTATAAAAAAGCACAGGCAATTATTTGCAACTTATATTACTAATTTTTCCTGTGGTCCCGATTCGATGATTATCAGTTCGTTTCGGAACATAATGAAGGACAAGCCATCGCTAACACTCGAATTAGACAGCCATTCAGCCGACGCCGGTATAAACACACGTATTGATGCTTCGATTGATATTATCAACAACTATTTGAGAATAAATAAAAGTTCACAGCCCGAGCAAGTAAATTTAGCGCGAATTGAATTTGCCGAACCAGTTGCACGTTTTGTCAGGTCTTCGGGTGAAACAGTGCCGCTGAACGACCCAAGCGTAGAAATACTCATACCGTCGATGGGCGAGCTTTCGGCAAAATTATTTGCTGCTGCACTGCGATCGTTAGGTTTCCGTGCCAAAGCTCTGGAAGTGCCAACACCTGATGTATTGAAACTTGGCAGGGCAAATTGCACAGGCAAAGAATGCTTGCCGCTAATTATAATGGTTGGCTTGCTAATGGACTACATCGAAAATCACTGGGACGGTCGCACAAATCTTGCCTATTTCACTGTGCAAGGAGCAGGCAACTGCCGGCTTGGACAATATCCGGTGTTCATTCGTCAGTTGCTTGAACGCCGCGGCATCGAGAATGTAGCTCAGATGGTCTTGATGAACGAAGATGGTTTTGCCGGACTTGGCGAAAATTTTGCACTACGGGGAATTCAAGCAATTTTGGCGGCTGATGTTATCGAGGACATTAGAAATGCAATTCTGGCTAATGCAGAAAACCCTGACAGAGGAATAGAAATTTTTGAGAACGAATTCGATAATCTAATTCATCATTTTGAACAGAACCCAGAGCAGATTTACAGTCATCTCGAAAATTTTGCTTATGCCTTGAAGAGCAAAATTCCAGCAAGAATACCTATTGAAAAATCCCGTTATATTGCATTTGTTGGGGAAATATACGTCAGACGCGACCATTTTGCACACAAGTGGTTGAACGAGTATTTCGCGAAACGTGGATTTGTTTTGCTTCCTGCTCATATTTCCGAATGGATATTTTACGTTGATTATCTACTGCAAATAGATTTGCTCGAAAGCGAGAAATCGCTTCGCAAGAAGTTTGAGCGTCAAATACGGAATTTCTTCATGCGCGATGCAGAAAGAAAAATCAAGAAAACACTCGAAAAGAGCGGCTACTACAAGTTTCATCGCACCGAAATCGAACCGATTTTGAAACACAGCCGGCATCTGCTGCCATACGAATTCAAAGGCGAACCCGGTTTAACTCTCGGAATTGCTCTCAAAGACGGACTGGAAAAATATTGTGGAATAATCAATTTCGGACCATTCACCTGTATGCCCACCCGGTTTACAGAAGCAGTAGGATTACCTGAAATGAACACCAAAGGGAAATTGCGGGCAAAAACAGAATGCAATCAGGATGTTTCATTTGCAGGTACTTTCGATGGAATTGAGAACATCCCATTTTTGACAATAGAAACAGATGGAAATGTGTATTCACAAATAATCGAGGCACGGCTCGAAACATTTGCACTTGCTGCAGAGAGAGTTGCCCAGGCACGAGAGCGTCGCACAAACGGGGTTCAAAATTTAAGTTTTCGGCAACGAGTTAGCAAATTTTTCGGTGATTAGTTGATGCACATATTCTGGCTTAATTAATTTCATACAGTTGTGATGCCCAAGCGGACAGCGGTGGCCGCCGTGTTTGCTACAAGGACGACATTCGAGAGATACTTCGAGAATTTTGTCGTTCTGGCGATACGGAAAGCAACCAAACTGCCGGACAGTTGGACCAAAGAAGGCGAAAACGTCTGTTCCAACAGCATTAGCAATATGGAGTGGGCTACTATCGTTGCAAATGAGCAAATCCATTTCGGCAATCAGTGCAGCTGACTCAAGTAAATTTAGCTTACCTGCAAAATTATAAGCGTTTTGATTTTGTGAATGAGAAATGATTTTTTCGCAAAGTTCGGTTTCTTGTTTGCTTCCAATGAAAAAAACATCGACATTATCGGAACGAAGTAAATTTGTCAGTTCGGCATAATATTCCGAAGACCATTTTTTTGTTTCCCAGACCGAACCGGGAGCAATTGCGATTTTTCTATTGTTATTATTACTATTCTTTTGAATAATTTCTCTTGCTTTTAATACTTCCGATTCGGAGAGAAAAATTTCTGTACTATCAGAAAAAGTATTATTGCTAAGCGGTTCGAGCAGTTTTAAAACACGCAAACGGTTGTGCAATCCTTTTGGAAGTAGCACCTTATCTGTGGCAAATGGCAGACGTCTGTAACCTATGCGGCGAACAATTCCCGAAAGTAGAAGAATAAAGGCACTTGTATATGAACTCTGCACCGAAATTCCGATGTCGTATTTTTCTTTGCGTAATTGATGAACGATACGAAAGAAGGAATAAATTTTTCTGGCAAAACCATTTTTTTTGTCGAAAGTGTGTATATTATCAATATAAGGATTGTATTTAAGAATTATCGAGGATTGAGGAATTACAAGCGTATCAATTTGAGCTTTTGGGAATATTTCACGCAAAGCACGGTAAATAGGTGTCGTCATAATAAGGTCGCCGATGAAAGCAGTTTGAATAACCAGAATTTTCATATTACTCATTTAAAATTTCGTAATACAGATTAATATTTGATTCGACAGTTTTATTAATGTCGAATTCTTTTACAAGATCGAGCGCACGAGCACCAAATTGGTAGCGCAGTTCGGCATTTTCTACAAGCAGGCGAAAACGTTCTGCAAGTTCATTAGGATTGTTGGGAGGCACAAGAAAGCCATTTTCACCATCACGCACAATTTCGGGAATACCTCCGACAGCAGTTGCAACAACCGGCAACCCCACAGACATTGCATCGAGCAAAGATGTGCCAAGCCCTTCTTTTTTGGAAACGAGAGTAAAAATATCGAAAGCTTTCAGATAATCGCCGATGATTGTTTGGTACCCTTCGAAATGGAAATTATTCAGGGAACGTTCTGCTGCAAGATTTTTCATTTGTTCGAAAAGTTCACCGTTGCCAACGGCAACAAACGCGACAGGTTCATTTTTAAGCAAAGTAGCTGCTTCGAGCAAAAGTGGATAATTTTTGTGTCGGGCAAAAGCTGCAACAGTGCCGATAATTATTTTGCCCGGAAACTTTTTGCGAATAGCCGAACCGTCTGAATTAGAAAATTTATTTAAATTTATTCCGCTTCGGATAGTAACAAGGCGATTTTCCGGGAAGCCGCAATCAAGCAGGACATTCCGAATAGCATCGGAAATACATATTATTTTAGCAACCCGCTTATTGAGATATTTCCAGCGGTTGAAAACAGTCAGTTTCACTGGAAAATCCACACGACGCGAAGCGACAATTTTTACATCAGAATTGAAAAAAGTTGAAAGAACAGCAATGCTCAGACTGTGCGAGCAGTGGCAGTGCAAAATATTGTAGCCATTATCTTTTGCAATACGAGCAATTTTACGAGCTGAAAAAACATCTAATTCATTACGCAGTGGTAGTTCGCACAATGGATAGCCTAAATTTTTCAATTTCTCTGAAAAAGCAGAAGCAAACGCAACGCATATATTTGTTGAAAAGCCCTTTTTTAGCATTGCCTCGTAGAGATAAAGGGCTTGCTGCTGCCCGCCGCGCCAGGTGCGACCGGTGTCGATATGTAGCACACGAGGTGTCATTTGCTTTGCTTTTCGATAATTTTCAAATATTTGAGGGCAACTCCGAAAGCAGAGATAAAGGAAAGAACAAGCCCTTTGTACCCATCCAAAAATCCCCTATCGAGAAAATACATTTTACAGAATTTAGCAAAGAAGCTCAGGAATGGCTTGCAAATACTGTATTTTTTCGCTGTGCTTTGGTCTGCGGCAATATCGGTGTAGAAATCTATTTTTTGCAAATGAGATTTTATCGTTGGGTAAGTGTAATGATAGATTGGTTCGTAGATTGTGCCGATTGGGCAATTGCCAACAACGCTTTCGTGAAGTGGCTTCTCGTTGAAATTAGCTTGCTTGCGATTAAACAGACGCTTTGGAAAGTCGCGCTGCCAACCGCAATATTTAATCATTTTGCCCAAGTAAAAGGAATTTCGCTTAATTCGGTAGAGAAAGAACTCCGGATTTTCCAAAATTTGCTGGATACGAGGCCGTAACTCGTCTGATACAACTTCATCGGCATCAATTGAAAAAATCCAGTCGTTTGTGGCAAGCTCGGTAGCCCGGCGTTTGGCAAGCCCAAAGCCTTCCCATTTTTCAAGACGAAAGACTTTTGCACCGAGAGATTGAGCAATTTCGCAGGTGCGGTCGGTCGAGCCAGTATCGAGCAGAATTATTTCATCGGCGAATTCGAGCGAACTCAAACACCGAGAAATATTTTTCTCTTCGTTCTTTGCAATTATAACAGCAGAAAGATTAAGCATAATATTACATCAAACTTATCTTATTTTTATTTGCATCTGCTTTTTGCTGAACAATTTCGTAGTGCAAGTCTGCAATTTTGCGAGCAAGACTATCCCAGGATGCAATTGATTTATATGTTTGGATATTTTTGCGATATTTTTCGAGCAAATTCTGCTGGAACGCAGTTTTGATAGCCTCAGCTAAAATCAAAGCATCAGGTTTTGCAACGAGATAGCCTGTATCGTGAGGTTCTACTGCTTCGCGTAAACTACCGACATTTGTAGCGATAACGGGCAAATCAAAATGGTAAGCAATAGCAACAATTCCACTTTGAGTAGCCGAGCGATAAGGAAGTACGCACGCATCAGCAGCCGAAAAGCAAAGAGGTACTTCACTATCAGAAATATAGCGAACGTGTTTTGTGATACGATTTCCCACTCCGTGCAGTTTTATGAGCCGTTCATATTTATCGAAGTTGCCATAGGGTTCCCCAGCAACGAGCAGATGATAATCTTCGGGCAAATATTTCAACGCTTCGATAAGTATATCGAGCCCTTTGTAGTCGCGAATAAAGCCGAAAAACAGCAAAATCTTTTTATCGAAAGGTAGAAATAGCTTATCCTGTGCAATTTTCTGAGGAACTTTTTCACCAAAGTGGTCGTAAAGCGGGTGAATATGTTCGATATATTTTGCATCTGGCTTGAATTCTAAAAGGTCGTCTTTCACAGTTTCGCTCATTACAACGAAAGCATCGTTGTATTTAAGGAAATATTTTGTCAATTTAATATCGCCGGGACGTTTTTCATGTGGCTTGACGTTATCGAGAATAGAAATTTTTGTGATTTTTTCAGGCAAATACTTGCACACAGTGCCAAGTGAAGGTGCGAAGAATGGCATCCAATATTTAGTTAGCAACAAATCGGGATCGTAACGGCGTATTTTCTGTGCCGAGCGAAGATAGCTCATCGGATTTATTGTGTCGAGAATACGTTCGGCAATAAGTCTATCGACTTTATCAGAAGGCGAAACAAGTTGTGTTTGCCCTGGAAATAATACTGATGGATACTGCCGTGAGAAAGTATAGGCTTTGCCTTCTGCAAATTTTTCAAATGCCCTGAAAAGAGCGGCATTGAATTGGGCAATACCACCACGAAAAGGATAAAATGTCGAAAGATACGCTATTTTCATATAAAAGCAATTAATTATTATAAATTTCGTTTTTTGATATTTAAATTTAACTAATTTATTAAAAATATCCGATTAAAAATAATGGCAGATGAAATTATCACACAAGCGGAACGAAGCGGTCTTGGGAAGGCTGATTTTTACTATTGGCGGTATCAATATGAATTAGGCAGGGATATTATTGTGCCATATTTTCAAAAAAACATCTGCGAGATAAAGGACAAAAAAATTGTCGAGATTGGCTCTGCCGAGGGCGGTGTGCTTCATTCATTTGTCCGGGCTGGCGCCAGCTATGGTTTAGGCACTGATATTGCTGAAAACAGATTGGAAAGCGGAAGAAAAGTATCAGCGGCTACGCAATTAAATGTAGAATTCACTTCTCACAATATTCTTACCGATGAAATTCCTCAGAAATGGCAAAACTACTTCGATATAGTTATTTTGCGGGATGTCATTGAACATTTGCCCGAACCCGAACTTGCAATTCTTAAAATCCGGGAACTATTGCGTGATGAAGGATTTCTCTACGCTACATTTCCGCCTTACCGTTCGCCTTATGGTGGACATCAGCATACGCTTGCCGGCAATTTTCTGACAAAATTGCCGTATATTCATTTATTTCCGGACTTTATTTTCCGAAAAATGATAAGCTCCGGAAGACAAATCGACCAGGAGGAAACACTACGATTACGCAAAATCAGGCTTTCTTCGAAAAAATTCAAAGAATGCGTATATTCTGCTGGCTACAAGATAGCTAAGGAAGACTATTTTTTGTTGCGTCCCGTATTCAAAAAGAAGTTCGGATTGCCGACCGTGAAAATCGGGGCAATTGGTAAGATACCGTTTTTGGGTGATTTTCTGTCGCTTGAATGTATGTATGTTTTGAAGAAATAGATTTGGTATAAAATTTGCCATAATTATCGATAAATGAAAGGGAACAGTATGTTAATAAATTTGAACAAATATAATATTGCACGCTTTGCGGTTGTCTCGCCTGAGGTTAGAATTGCGGATGTCCCGTTCAATGTGGAAAAAATCAAGGAAGCAGTAGAAACAGGTTTAGAAAACAAGTGTAATTTTTATTTATTCCCTGAATTGTCGATAACGGGATATTCCTGCGGTGATTTGTTTTTTCAGGACAACTTAAATCGGGCTGTCGGGCAAGGACTGTTGGATTTGCAGAAATTCACTCAGCAACAAGCCGTTACAATTGTGGTTGGTGCACCTTTGCGTTCGCTCGGAAAAATGTTCAACTGTGCTGTTTTTATTTCAAATGGGCAAATTCTGGGGGTTATTCCTAAAACATTTATTCCGAATTACGATGAATATTACGAAGAACGCTGGTTTTCCGGCGATGGAGACAGGAACTGCTCAATTATTGAAATAAATGGAATGGAAATTCCGTTTGGAGCGGACTTGGTATTCGAAGCAAAGGATTTTCCATTACTTCGCATAGGAATTGAAATATGCGAGGATTTGTGGTCGGTAGTGCCACCGAGTTCGGATTTGGCTCTTGCGGGTGCGAATGTGTTGCTAAATTTGTCGGCAAGCAGTGAGTATCTGGGAAAGGCAGAATACAGGAGAAATCTGGTGGTATCGCAATCTGCACGTTGCCACGCTGCTTATCTTTATTCATCGGCGGGACCGGGCGAAAGCTCAACCGATTTTATAATGTCCGGGCACTGCATAATAGCAGAAAATGGGAGAGCATTGGAAGAAAGCCGTCGATTTTCTTTTAATACACAAATGATTATCTCCGATGTGGATATTGAAAAGCTTAATTCAGAACGTTTGAAAAATAGTTCATTTGCAACGGGACGCACACAAAAACAGTATAAAACAATTGGATTTGAGTTTGGAACAGTATCCGCAACAAAACTATTGCGACATATTCCAAAGTTGCCGTTTGTTCCTCGTTCTTATCAGCAGAAAAAAGAAGTGTGCGAAGAAATATTAAACATACAAATTACTGCTCTTTCGAAACGCTTAAAGCATATCGGAATACAAACTGTTGTGCTGGGCGTTTCCGGCGGGCTGGATTCAACTCTTGCGTTGATTGTATGTGCCAAAACTTTTGAAAGACTTGGATTAAACAAAAATGGTATTCTGGCGGTCTCTATGCCTTGCTTTGGGACTTCGAGCCGAACAAAGATAAATGCACAGAAATTATCAGAGGCGCTTGGAGTTAGTTTTAGAGAAATTGATATTACAGACACTGTTCGGTCGCATTTTAAAGACATATCGCACAATGAAAATCAAACTGATTTAGTTTTCGAGAATGCACAAGCACGAATAAGAACTTTAATATTAATGGATTTAGCAAACAAGCTGAATGGTATTGTCGTCGGAACAGGCGATTTATCGGAAGCTGCATTGGGATGGAGCACATACAACGGCGACCATATGTCTATGTATAACGTTAATTCGGGAGTTCCAAAAACACTTGTGATGTATTTGATTGACTGGGCAAAAGACAATTTATTTGCGGGAGAGGTGTCGCAAATACTTGGGAACATTATGGAAACTCCGATTTCGCCGGAACTATTGCCTACAAGCGAGGACGAACTTGTTCAGCAGACTGAAAAGATTATAGGTCCGTATTTGCTACACGATTTTTTCCTATATTATTTTGCCCGATTTGGTTATTCGCCAACAAAGATTATGATGATGGCAAAAGTAGCATTTGGCGAAAAGTTTAAAAATTATGAAATCAAAGATAGTATGAAAAAATTTATTACACGGTTTTTCGTAAATCAATATAAACGTTCGTGTATTCCTGATGGAGTAAAAGTAGGAACAGTCGCTTTGTCTCCGCGGGGAGACTGGAGGATGCCAAGCGACGCAGTGATGGAAATCTGGCTTTCAGAGATAGATTGGTTCGAGCTATGAACGATTTTTTCGATATAAATAATCCGCTATTGATAGTAATAGCAGACGACCACGAGATAGTCCGTGCGGGACTTAAACGTTTGCTGAATATCGAAAAATCTTTCAGAATAATTGATGAAGCACGTAATGGCGAAGAAGCAGTGGAGCTTGCGAGCTACCACAAGCCAAATGTAATGCTGCTCGATATTCTGATGCCAGTAATGACAGGAATTGAGGCATTGCCGATGATTAAGAAAATGTCGCCATACACAATGGTTGTGATGCTTACTGCTTTCGAGGACTCATTGCATATAGAGCAAGCAATTGAAGCCGGAGCGGACGGGTATTTATCAAAAGATATTTCATCTGCTGATTTGATAGATGCAATAAAAAAAGTCGTGTTGGGCGAAAGAGTATTCAGCAAGTCCATTCTGAATATGATGCAACATAAGTTATTCAAATCCCAGACAGAAGCCAATACAGTTTCTATTACCAAACGAGAGCAGGAAGTGTTGAATCTGATTGCTGAAGGCAAGACCAACGCAGAAATTGCAGAAATACTATTTTTAAGCGTTCGCACTGTAGAATCGCACCGTTATAATTTAATGCAGAAGCTTCAATGCTCGAACACTGCAAGTTTGATTCGTTATGCCATAAAGAATAGAATTGCCAACGTTTAGTTTTTAATGAATTAATATATAAAAAACAGGCTGCACTTTTGGAAAAAGGCAGCCTGAATAATTATTTTTATTTTTTAATTTTTATGCAGTTTTTCTCTTGAAAATTCCTTTTATTTTGCCGAACACAGCTTTACCGAATGCGTTATTAAGATAATCAGCAGCCGGAATAACATAGATAGTCAGAATAGTCGAGACCAGCAATCCACCTAAGGAAACAATACCGAGTGGCATACGCAATTCTTTACCGAAATCGCCGATTCCCAGAGCCATTGGAAGCATACCCAGAATAATTGCAGCAGAAGCCATAATCTGTGGTTTTAGTTTTGTCGGGGCAGCTTCGACTAATGCATCGCGGTGGCTCATACCGTTGCGAACCAACTGGTTAGAGTAATCGAGTATGAGAATTGCGTTATTTACCACAATTCCCACAAGCATTATTATTGCCATCATCGAAATTGTGTTCATAGTTGCACCAGTGATAAATAGAATTCCGAGCACACCGATAAAGGACAATGGCAGAGTACTCATAATGATAAGCGGTTGGACTAAATCTTCGAGCAATGCAGCAAGCAACATATAAGTAAGCACAATTGCGATTATAAATGCACGCAACATTTCTGCAACGGTTTCCTTCATCATCTCGGCACTACCACCCCATTTGTAGTAATAGCCGGCAGGCATTTCAATTTTAGCAAGGCGTTTTTCTATTTCATCGGTAACCTGACCTAACGGAACACCAGCAGCAGGTGAACCTGTAAACTTAATCGTTGTTAGCTTATCGCGGTGCAATATTTTAGCAAAACCTTTAGTGAAGCGAACTTCGCCCAACTGCGATAGACGGTATGACCCGTTTGGAGTTGCAACCGGGATATTTCCGACTTTTTCTGGTGTGTTGTATGCGTCGTCAAAAAGTTTCACTTTAATATCATATTCCTCGCCTTTTTCTCTGTATGTTGTAGCAACAAGCCCTTCCATAGAAGCGCGGAGTGTCATTGCCACATCCATTACAGTAATACCTGCTTCCTCTATTTTATCCCGATATGGATAAACTGTAATTTCGGGTTTGCCAGAACGTGAAGAATTATCGAAGTTTATAAGTCCGGGTACTGTTGATATTTCATTTACTACTTGAGTTTTCAACCGTTCAAGAACAAGAGCATCATCACCCATCAAATAAAATTCAACAGGAGCACCAGGACCACCGACGTTATCTGCGTAATCAACTTTTATTTTTGCATTCGGTATATCGGAAAGCAAGTTTGTAAATTCAGTAATGTATTCTTGAAGCATGGTTTCGCGTTTGTTTGCGTCTGTAACAGTAACATCCATCATAGCAAGGTTTGTATTTTTGTCAAGTTCGCTTTGCTTGCCCAAGCTTGTAACAATTTTGACAACATCCGGATATTGGCTTATGCGTCGCTCAATTTCTGCCATTACGATAGCTGTTTCGTCAATATTATAACCATCAGGTAATTCTACGTTTATTCTAACCTGCGAATCATCAATACGTGGGAAGTTTTCGAAACCAATAGAAGGACCTAAAACAATAAAGCTAAGAATAAGCAGAGTAAACGAACCGAAGGCAACAAGCGAAGCATAGAGTTTTCTGCTTAGAACCCACGCAAGAGTGCGTTTATAGAATTGCTCCACTTTAGACCAATATCTTTCTATGGCAGCACCAATTTTCCCGACTTTTATCTCTTTCGGCAGCAGCAAAGAAGCAAGCATCGGAGTAACTGTAAACGAAACCAACAAAGAGAACAAAGTTGCATAAGTAACTGTCAGAGCAAATTCACGGAAGAAGAGCCCCACCATCGAAGTCATTTGGGCAATCGGGAGAAATACAACGAGGTTTGTAAGTGTTGCAGCAAGGACAGCGACAACAACTTCATCAGTTCCTTTGGCGGATGCTTCTTTATTACTCGAACCGAATTCTTCCTTGTGTCGGAAAATGTTTTCAATTACCACAATCGAGTTGGAAACAAGCACGCCGACCGATACCGAAAGCCCCATAAGTGTCATATTATTCAACGAAAAGCCGGAAACCTGCATCAAAAAGAAAGTAGAAACAATGGAAATTGGCATAGCCAAAGCAACAATAAATGTAGTTCTGATATCGTGCAGGAAGAACAGCAACACAAGTCCGGTTAGGATAATACCCATATATATGTTGGATAGAGCATCGCTGACAG
>JAOAGZ010000020.1 GCA_026415495.1 Eximiradius proteiniborus
GAGCAATTCCCTGATTATCTTACCGGCTATGTTACTATTATTGATTTATTTATTAAAATTGGCAACTCCCAAAAAGCTAAAGAATACTTGGATAGATTCAAACTGATTTCGAATAATCACAAGCAAATTTCTGAACTCGAAGAAATACTTCTTTCTCTCGAACAAGCTCAGGATACTTCAATTGCAGATGAAAATGAAATAATCCCTGATATTGAACAATCTATCGAAGAAACTACTTTAAACAGCATTCTCGAAGCCTATCAAACTGAATTAGATGACAATCAAGATAATGAGCTTGAATTAAGCGATAGTCAGGATAGTAGTTTCGACGAACCAACGTTTAACCAATCTGAACTTCAAACTGAAATAGAACAAACTGATTTTATTCAAGATAATCTTGAAATCTCCGAACTCCGACAGAGCTTTGAAGAATTACCTGCTGATTCGACTTTTGAAGAAAATAATCAAGATGGTTCTCTTGAAAACAATCTTATTCAAGAACCAGATATTGAAACTGATCTCGAAATTTCTGATGATGTTCCTCTGCAATCGATAAATTTGCCCAAAGGCTTTCTCAAAGCTTTTGCAACTGCGATAATTCCTGCTGATTACCATCCTTCTTTGAATGTTGAAAATAAACTATTGATTGATGGACTTTTCGACTACCTTTTCTATGATTTTTCGTCCAGCAAACAGTATTCAAATTTAGAAATTGAAGCAAACTTTGACATTAATTCAATAATTTCTAAATATGAAAAGAAATCAAATCAAGAAGATGAAATACAAAAATTAGCTGAAAAAATTTCAAACTTCAGTAAGATTGAAATCTCTGAACCAATTGAAGAGGAAACTGAAGAGGAACCTGTAGATTACACTCCTCCTGCTACTGAAACTATGGCGAGAATACTTGTTCAGCAAGGGCAATTCGAAAAAGCCTATCAGATATATCTCACTCTTTCCGGAAAAGAGCCTGAGAAACACGATTATTATTTAGAAAAAGCCAATGAAATATTATCAAAAATTAATCAACAAGAATAATTTTTGTACTTAGAACAGTTCCATCGTCAAACGTTATACGAAGAAAATGCATACCAGTTGTCAATTCTGAAATATCATATGTAAATGTATTGATTCCCGAACTGATAAATTTTTTCTCGTCTAATATTTTTTCTTCCCTACCAAGCTCATTATAAATAGAAATTCTTCCAACAGTGTTTTTTGCAAAAGATAATTCTAAAAATATTTGTCTTGTTGCTGGATTTGGATATACTTTAAAAATGTTTGCCTTATCTCTGATTTCAACACTTGCAGAAATAATCTGATTAACGAAAGATTTCGCATAACTTGCTTCTGCCACTATGTTTTGCTCGTCCATTCCAAGCACTATCGCAAAAGGCACAATTGCCGAATCGCCCGCTGCTAATTTAAATGGTCCAGCCGAAATTACCATTGATGCATCTGTAATTGATGATTGCTGACGTTGAACTCCGCTTTTCAAAAAACGCAATTTTTCTTCTCTTGTAAAACCATCATATACACCCGGATTTTCTTCACTATTTCCATCATTATCAATTGCGAAAAAACCATTATTGAATTGAGACAAATTTACCACAGCACCAATTGGCAATCCTTCGTCAATTGATTTCGCAATTGCTATGTTCTGCTGCTCGTCCCACCGAATAAAATTTCTTTGCGGACTTCCGATATCCCAATCAAAATATAATCCAAGATAAACAGAATCAATCTCCTTGTTGGATAAATTATAGACTTTGTAAAAAGTGAATATAGTATTTTCAATTTCTTTCTTTTTAAACTGATAATTACTTTGGCTAATCCTCAATTTGCTAACATTCAATGTGTCGTCATTAATAGTTTCGAACAAACAACCTCCTTCCGCATCTCCAAAAACTCCTGGACTATTCAGATTCATTGTCTTAATTATTTCAAAATCTAAATCTTTTCTCATCTGATATTCACCACGCGACACATTATATAATTCATTACCATTTACAGACATCAACAAAGCACCTTCATAAGCCATACTTTCGCTGTCTTTATATCTTATGCCTTTTCCTTGCTGATTTTTCGGGTAATCATTATAACCAATATTCCCAATACTATTGATTGAAACAGTTACATTATTCTTGTCGAATGTTCTGTATGATGGTGAAATAATTGCTTCGTAAGCGAAATTGTCCGATATATAGCCATCGGCTATAATCCTTACTACAAGCCTTATTTCCTTATCATATTCATTAGCATTATTTACTATAAAAGCAAACTCATTTGTTTGAGCGATTTCGGAGCTATTTATTTTTCCGATGTAACAGGTATCATTAATTACTGTTACATAATTACTATTTGTTGTATATATCTTAATCCTTACATTTTCTGCATCATTTAGATAGTTGATAATTGCAACTTTAAATTTTATCGTGTCATTCGGAAAATATTCATTACTGTTTGTTTTACCAGTATTTTGCAACGAAAGAACTTTAAGCGAAAGAAAAGAATTGTCTGTCATCACTCTTAACGCATTTACCCGTCCTTTGCCCAGCATCCCTGAATAATAGGGATTATTGTAGTCAATGTAATCTGAACTTGCTTTTACAATCTCACGTATTACGAAATTTGGTTTACCGGGGAAACGGTTCATTGCTAACGCCGCAACTGCCGCAGCGACTGGGGATGCCATAGAAGTTCCGCTCATTTTGCGATATTCATTATCCGGAACCGTCGATAGAATTTCTACCCCCGGAGCTGATACATCTATTTTGTAATGATAATTAGTAAAATATGCTCTTTTGTCCTCGCTATCAACAGCTGCAACAGACATTACTCCATCATAAGCTGCTGGATAAAAAATCAAATATTGATTATTGTTGCCTGCTGCCGCGACTATAAGCGAACCTAATTCATTTGTTGCTCGAATTATGTCTGCTTCTGCAGAAGAATAATGCGTTCCACCCCAAGAACAATTTACTACTTTTGCCCCCATCGAAGCCGCATACAAGATCCCTGCATATCCATTTGCAATATTTGTAGCATTTGGAATATCAGAACCAATTTTCACAGGTAGCAATTTGATATTTCTCGCAACCCCTGCTATTCCAGTTCCATTATTAGCCACTGCTCCAATAATTCCAGCTACGTGTGTTCCGTGCGAATGCCCTGGCATTGGGTCGTTATCACCATCACCGTAAAAATCCCAGCCCCTCCAGTCATCTACAAATCCATTCCCGTCATCATCAATTCCATTATTCCGTTTATCATTTCCGTGTTCATCAAATCCCATTTCACCTTCGTTATAATAGATATTGTCTTTTAAATCCTCGTGCAGATAATCTATTCCTGTATCAACTACCCCAACTATTATCGTTATGTTTGTATCAATGTAGTTCCAGGCTAAGTTTGCCTTTATTTGCTCAATGTAATTTTGTTCGGTAAATAATGGATCATTCGTGATTTCCAGTAATTTATGAATAAACAATGGTTCAGCATATTCTATATCAGGATAATTTGCAATTTTCCTTGCAGCAACAAATGGATCAATCGACTTTTTGTAATCAATCACTGCAATTAGATCTAAATTTATTTCTTTGCTCCCAGAAGCATTTTTTTGCCGTTTTTTGATTATTGCTGAATTATATAACTTCAGTAAATTATCAGAAATAAAAGGAACCCCGGTGTTTTTTCCAATAATCTTTTCAAATTCGATAAAACTTGTTTGCCTGTTTTCAGCTTTCCATTTGTTCGCAGTTTGAGAGTATTTTTTAAATTTAACAACAATTTTATTCGGATAATATTCTTCGTTGCCAGCAAAAATTATTACAGGCAAACAAAACAAAAAAAATACATATATTATTTTCTTCATTTTATTTCTCAATACAATTAAAAAATAGGTGTTCTTATTTCAATTTTCACGGTTCTACTGTAACTCCTACCTTCTGGAATATTGTTGTCGAATAACAGTTCATCGCTTCCAATAGGATACAGCTCAACATTTTCAGGCTTTATTTTCAAATAATTCCGAACTTCTTCCGAGCGTCGCCGAGCCAGCTCTCTGTTGTATTCTAAAGTGCCTGTTCTATCTGCATAACCATATATTTTCACTTTTGAATTTGGAGTTATTTTGCTTTGAATATATTCAAGCACTGGTTTATGAATTTCGAGTATTGTTGATTTATCAAAATCAAACAAAATTAATGAATATCTCTCTATGCGATAATCATTTTCGATAATTTCCCGCTTTTTACGAATTGTTTTTTGCTGAATGCTAATATTTTTCGAATATGTTTTCACTTGGTTCTCATTGTCTTCAACTTTTAGGGTAATAATTGCCTCCTGTTCTAATTTAGGGATAGGAGATTGAACAATTTCCCACACGAATTGTTCTGGCATTCCTTTCCCTTCATTAGTTCTGATTGTTTGATTGCCCTGTGATATATCTAATTTGTATTCTTTAATTCCAGCGCTTGTTTGAATTAATGGTCTTACTTCAATTACCGGTGGATTGGCAATTATATCAATTTCGTTCATATAAACAGGTGCAATTATATTAGCATCATTTGATGTAATTTCAACTCGACTGTTTTCTTCAATGCCTTCAGGTATAACTGGATTTGTTGGTTTTGCCGGCAAATTCGATGCTTGTGTTTTTATCCTCTGAGGTTCAATTCCCCATACGCCCACAAGATAATTCTTAACGGCTTCTGCCCGCTCCAAAGAAAGTTGCAAATTGTTCTGTTCTATACCCGTATTGTTATTTGTTCCAGTCAGAGTAATACTTGCTTTTAGATTATTTCGTAAACGATTGCCAATAATATTCAACAATTGATAATAAATTTCTAAAGTGTTCCATTCTAACTTAGTTTCACTAAATTTTGGAGTATCCTCTTTTGGTATCCTTCTCATTTTTGTTTTTTCCAGCGATTTTTCACCCGACGGAAAAAACACATATGGTAATAGCGGAAATCCTTCTTCTGTTTCGACCTCTTCAATTATCAAAGTAGGATTTTTCGTCTTTTTGCCTTGCTTGTCTACACCAAAAACATCGAAACTTATCTCTAAAAATACTTCTTTTGGCAAAACCCGTTCGTAATATTCCTTTATTATTGTTCTCTCAATTTTATCTTTTTCATTCTCTATTATTTTTGTTTGTCGTGTCGTTTTAGTCAGTCGAACAAATTCAGTTTTAACGCTCTTATCAACTATTACTGTTGTATCTTTTTCAAATATTGTGTCTCTCAAAGTAATTAGTTTGTGTTCATAAATAGGGAACTTCAAATTCAAAGCGAATTGAACAGTATTAACTTTCCAATCAACTTTCGATATGTTAGTAAATGGAATATAAAAGTTTATCGCAGGGGACATATATGAATTTGCACCTATCTTCAAATCGTAGCTTAAACCAATATCCCCAAATAATTGCAATGCATTTTTATCTGGAATTTCTTCATTTTTGTATTCATTACGTATTCTTGAGCCACCAACAAATGTAACATTATTGGGACGCAGTAGTTTCTCTTTTTGGCTAAAACTAGCTTCATACAAGTAAGAAAGTCTAAGCCCGACTATTGAATTTAATTTATCGAAAATATTATATGAAATGTATGGTTCTGCACCAAGTGTATATAGCTTGCTTGATAAGTAGTGTTCGACTTCTGCTCTTTGAACTAATATTGTGTTGTAAGGTGGTGCTTCCTCACGAAGTTCAGTGTTCCCAATTATTTCTTTGGGCGAAAAAGTCCCATCTAATTGCGAAAATCCAAATTTCAAGCCCCAGGAAAATTGCTCATTAATTCCCTTTTCAAACAGTCCGCCAATTGAAAGACCACTTCCCACTGCACTTTTGAACTTCGGACAGCAATTAGCATATTTCTCATCTAATTTGTTAAATGATGCTATATGATTGTTGTAGTTCAGTCCAAAATATCCACCTAAATAAAATTGGATTGCTCTCTCCTGAGAAAAAATCAAATTGCTTGATAATACTAATAAGATTAAAGAAACTTTTATAAACTTTGTCATTGATTTATCCTTTTCTACTTATTTACAATGATTAATTTTGTATAATAAGTTGTTGGTGTTGTTAATTTCAATAAATAAACGCCGTTGGCTAATTTTGATGAATTAACATTAATAGTTCTCTCTTTTATTCCGGATTGAATAATTTCAAAAGAACCAACTTCATCAACCATTACACCGTTCAAATTATATAGTTCAAGCTTATGAAAACCGCTTTCGAGCAAACTAAGGGTTATCGAAGTATTGTCCGCGAACGGATTTGGCGATACAATTATCGAAACAGGACGGTTATGCACATCAAGCAATCTATTCCCGCCTTCCGGACAAACTTTTATCGACAATGAACCGTTTTCAAAATTATACCTTTGCACTCTTATTGTATCAGGATTACTTACACTTAAAAACCTGAGTGTTGTTGCTGTATCGTTCCCTAACAAAACGTCTCCGACTATCTCGGCAATTTTTATCTCAGTATTCAATTGAGCAATACTAATATTGTTAATTCCAACCCCAATAATTCTATTCTGATTTACTATGCTGTTGCTTATTATTCTACCATTTGCAACATTTTTTGGATAAAATAAACTTCGGTTGAATTCAACAAAAAGCGAATCAATACTGAAGTTTTGCAAGGTGTCGTTTTCAATTTTCGCATAAATCGGAATAGAATAATCAGTCCATCGCGGATCAATCAATTCTAACTGCGGTATCCTTAAAGTTAATATCCGAGGTGGAAGACCACTTCCTTCTAAATAGATATATATTTTTTCATCACAATTCTTATATCGCGTATTTATTACGATTGTGTCGAAATATTGCATTTGTGCAAGTGGTAAAAAACTAACTGTGAATATTTGTTGCTCCTGCGGATTTAATGTATATCCGGAAATATCTGGATCGACAGAAAAAACAGTTGGATAATACTTTGGCATTTCAATAGAAGTTACTGTAATTGGGAAAATTCCTGTGTTTGTAAGCGAAAAACTCATCTGCGAAATAGTGTTTATAACTTTCCCACCAAAAGAAATATTATCTGGCACAGCAACAGCAGTTGAACGTTTCTCGCCAATTAGTTGAACGACAATTGTTGTGTCCTCTCCGTTGCTCTCAGCCTCGAACATTATATATGCTTGTTTATTGCCATTTGTGCTATTTAAGGGTTCAAACGATACTATCATTTCAAATGTTTCATTCAGTACAAAACTTCTTGGTAATGTGAAGTTTTGCCCACGAAAATGGAATAAATCTTTATCAATTCCATCGATTTGCCAGGACTTCAAAATAATTGGATTCGTAGATGTATTCCTAACGTAAATTGATTTGACAGTATCTTCGCAACCGGAAACAATTCCCCAGTCCACCGGGCTGTTTGTGGTTGGGTGAGAGTAAATCTTGTTAAATGTAATGAGTTCAGTTGCTATCCAGTTGCATTCTTCAAATTCAAGCAAAAATGGCTCTGATTTGTTGATTCCTTTATCAATTCTGATTGAAAAATCAATATAATGTTCTTCATTAGGCAGAATTACTCCGTTTGTTGGTGTAAAATTACCGGCAATTTGCTGATTTTCGAACTTTATGTTTTTCAGATTTATTGGTAACAGACCATTGTTTTTAATACTAAATGTTGAATTAAGTGTAGTACCTACCGGAACATCTCCTAAATCAATCGGATTTGGAACAATCACAATATTCAATGTATCCTTTGTTCCTTTCAGTTGTATTTTCACTTCTTCGTAACCGGGTTCATCTGTGTTGATTATCAGTTCTGCTGCAAAACTTCCGGCAAATCCTTGCTCGAACTTAATTATATATCGCACAGAATCACCGGGCTGAACAGCAACTGGTGTATTTGGCTGTTCTGCAATTGCAAATGCATTTGAGCCGACAATTTTAGCAGGTTGAGTTACATTATATCTAAAATTCGAACCTGTCGGATTTATTAAATAAACAGTATCGTATGCAATTTGGCAGGTATATAGTGTGTCAAAATCAAGCAAATACTTTGAAGCAAGAACACTTGTTTCTAATCCCTTTCCTCTAAGCGGAATTCCATTATCATATACGCACGTGCTGTCGGTTGGCAATGTTATAATATTCAATTGTCCAAGTAAATTGCCTTGATTCAACGGAGAAAATCTAACTGTAATAGTAATCTCATCATTTGGATTTAATACTCTTGGCAAACCTGGCATTACATCTACCATCGAAAAATCATTCCCGGAAACACTTACAGAATTTATATAAATTCTGGAATTGCCAGTGTTTCTCACTCTTATTCCTTTTAAATTCGAGCTTCCAATACGCGTATCAGGGAAATCCCCATTATCCAAAAATGTCAGTTCTGCTCTTGTTGTTATCAAAATTATTTCTAATGAGTCAATAATATTGTCGCATTCCTGTAATTTGTAATATAATTTGTAGCTTCTTGTTCCCAAACTATTCGCAGTCAAATCTATAGTGTAGGTGCAAGTATCCAACTTTGGAATTGAGCGATTCCCAACTATTTGAGTGCTAATATCTGAACTGCTTGTTAAGATATTTTCTAAATTGATAATTGTGTCAGACAAGTTCCCAACACTTGCAAGTATTTTGTAGCTTTGTCCTAAGCAGGCATTAATAGTATAAGTTTTCACACTCGATAGATTTATTCCGTTACTGTATGGTTGAATAAAACTGTGCAAGTTAGTAGATAAATTTAGAGTTAATATGTTCATATTAACGGAAATAGGGAAGGGGTTGGCAGCTCCTGTCCAATAATCATTATGATTAATAAATAGAGTGTCGTTGATAATTGTTGGATGATTTTTCTTGTAATTATATGATATTTCAATGTCTATACTATCAAACGGTGCAACCATTGTATTATTTATGTTAGACAAAAGAAAACCCTTAGCCGAATACGCATCCGATAATATCAAATCTGCATCACCTAAGTTATAGATTCTTGCTTTGAACTTGACTTCTTGTCCATCGCAAGCGAGCAAAGTATCACTGAAAAGTGTATCTTGGCAATAAAACTCAGGTATTTTCTCTAACAAAAGCACATTGGCTGCTGCTTGGGTCATCAAAAAATCAGGTTCGCAGCGATATTCATTTGATTTTTCAGGATTTGGAACATTTTGCAAGGCAACGAGATAATACACAGAATCTGTTCTATCAAGAAGCATTCGCACTTCCCAGAAACCCTGATTTTGTGGAATAGTTGTAACATAAGTCCATTCACGGGTTTCAGGTTTTAGCCATATCTGCAAAGAATCCTCAAATTTTTTGCTACCTCTAACCAAAAATGGGACAAGAGGTTTTATGTATTTTGTTGTATCTGTCGAAGGTCCTTGATAATATGTCATTGGCTCTGCAGCGGCGCTGCCGATATTTACATTCCAATTCGGAGCATCCCTACGCACACGTCCCCAACCGCCAAACTGGTTTGTCGCACCACCGGCTTTGCCACCTTCAATAAAAATTGATTGGGAACTGCCATTATCAACAGATAATTTTGCTGAGGTAATAACCGAACCTCCGCTTCCACCTCCTCCATTTGATGAATTGACGCCATTTTGTCCATTTGCACCTTTTGCAGAAATTCGAACGTTGCTGATTTCTGGTGCATAAATCATTATTGCCCCACCGCCGCCACCTCCACTTCCGGAATAATTGCCACCAGATTGTGGGTTCCCGCTCGCACCACCACTCCCTCCGGCTAATGGGGTTATCATTCTGTTACCTACTGCTTTACCACCTGAATTATTATTTCCTTGACCATCTGTAGCATTACCACCAGAACCTCCCGGTGTATTTTGTTTTACTCCGGAACCACCTCCATAGCCACCAGCTGGAATACAATTATTGCCGTCATTACAATGTTCTCCCGAACGCCCAAATGGATGTCCGGTTCCACCACCAGCAGATTCATAAACATTTGGAATGTAACTTGGCGGAACTCCATTCAACGAATAACCTCTTGCTGGTGTGTTGCTTGTAATTTCTAAGGTACCTATTCCAGGTGATTTCATTGAATTAGTTACACCAGGCAAACTGCTGTTGTTTCGTCCACCGCTGCCACCACCGGTAAATCCATTTCCTCCATCATCCCCATTTTGAGAGTTATCCGAAAACAGACCGGCATCGTAAAATCTTCCTCCGCCACCTCCACCACCAGGACCAGCATCTAATAGTCTTGTCTGTCCACCGGTTAATCCGCCATCTACTGAAATTAATGTATTTGCTCCACCTCTGATTGGACCTTTTGATATTAAAATAAACGGTAAATAGCCTTGATTACCGGGTGTTGTCGGGTCTGGGTCCGATGTCGATACATAATAAGTTCGATTTGCCAATATCATAGAATCAACTATCATTGCTCCACGCGGCGAACGCTTGCCAAGAGAACTAGCTCCAAGTACGCTATCTATACTACTGCTTTTGTTCCCAAAAGGAAATGGCTGAACAACGTATAAATCTACTTCGTTCGATAAAACACCATTTTTATTTATTCGCACTTTTATTCTGAAATCCTGTTGAAGCAAACTCCAGTCCCACGAGTTTGGTTTCAATGAGGGATGAGCAAAAACTTGCGTCGAAATCATTCTTCCCTGCCAGCTTACCACCAATGGACCAAAGGTTATCTTCCACCTGTCGCTTGGATTGACAACCTCAATTTTCAAAGTATCTGTCGGCAAATTGTAAAATGTTCTATCTGCTCCAAAATTACCGTATGCGTTATATGGTGCGATAAATTCAACGTAACTGTTCATTCCGGGAGCAACAATATCTGGTTGCAGATAAGAGATAACTACATTGCCTTCAGCTAAATACGGAAAAATTCCTACTAATAATAATATTAGTTTTTTCATAATAATATATTACTCTATAAGGTAACTTAATTTTCAGTTTTTTTGAATTAGACGTAGAAAAGTAAAAATGTTTTAATTAAATTTTCATTTAATTAGGTGGGTAGAGCAACGATGCGTTAGTGTTTGTGATGTAAATTATATATCCTTTACCGGGGATCAAATTCTGCAATGTGTTTGATGAATTCGGCTTGAATGAATTCCCTCCTGTATCTTTGACGTGGTCGTATGCTCCGGTGAGAGAAATCAATCCAAGTGCAGGAGAAATACTTGAATTTCTTAGATAGGGTATCCAGTGCCAACCAATTCTGTTTAAACTTATTGAGTAATTCTCAGGACTTATCGCAAAACCACTAACACCAAAACTTGTCGTGTCCGATACCATTATCAGATATGCTTCTCTGTTGTTCCAGGCTGATAATGTATTTACAAAAGGTGGACAAAATATTCTTCCATCTGCACTTTTAGCAATTATTAATTTACCACTCGTCTTTTGTTTGATTTGCGAAAACAAACTGTCAAAAGGAAATACATTCAACGACACTAAGTTCCAACCAGTAGACAGATTAATGTTTTGTGTCGTGCTATCAGCAGTTGTAAAGCTAAAAACACTGGACCAAATAGACGAATCTGTCGCATTCTTGGAACATACTCGCCAGTAATAAGTTGTATTTAATTGCAAAGACTGTAATTGAATATTTGTCGTATTGGTAGTTGTATTCAAAATAAAATTACTAAAATTACTATTTGTCGATACTTGCACTCTGTATGACAATGCAAGCGATACATTGCTCCAATTCAGAGATGTATTTGGGATAATATTTGTAGAATTGTTTGCCGGAGAAATTAAATTTGGAGGTTGCAATGCACTTTGTTCGTAACGCAGCACATTTCCACCATAACCCACAGCGTAAGCGATACTTGGCGAAACATATTGAACATCGGTTAATTGCACTGATGCACTCGTCGATTCATCAATCCAGTTTGCGCCGCCGTCAGTTGTCCTCAATATTTTTCCACCAACTCCTACGCACGCTCCAATGTTCATATCATAAAAATGCACTGCAGTAAGCTGAGCGTTAGTGCCACTTGTTTGTTGTATCCAGGTTGTCCCACCGTTAGTAGTTTTAAGTATGGTTCCATTTCCACCGACAACGTAACCAACATTGGTATTGACAAAACTCACACCAGCTAAATTTTCTGTTGTGCCACTGTTTAATGTCAGCCAACTTGTTCCACCATTCGTAGTCTTCAGAATTGTTCCATTTGCTCCTACAACCCATCCCGTTGTTGAGCTAATAAAAGATATTCCAAATAAATCTTCTGTTGTTCCACTTGTTTGAGATGTCCAGAGCGAACCACCTGTAATCGACTTAATTATTGTGCCAGACCTCCCTATTGCCCAACCAGTTGTTGAGTTCACAAACTGAATTCTAAGCAAATCATTTGTTGTCCCACTAAATTGAAGATTCCAATTACTTCCGGCATTCGTCGTTTTCAGAATAATACCAAATAATCCACAAGCCCATCCTGTTGTTACATTTGTAAAATTAACGCCAGATAACATATAAGTATTGCTAACATTCTGGCTAATCCAACTGCTTCCGCCATTTGTTGTTCTGGCAATTGCTCCCAGCAATCCTACTATATAGCCATTATTCGCGTCAACAAAATGGGATGAATTAATCTGGAATGTTGCATCAGTATTTCTGTTTATCCACTGAGAATAAGAAACATTTGCTGATAATAAAATTATTAACAGTATGTAAACTTGTTTCTTCAATTAAGATTTCCTTTTTGATAGAATAGATACAAGAATTGTTGCAATTAAGCTCACAATTACAACGAAAATTCCCATAAAGGAAAAATTCTTTGATGTGAAAAAGCTTTCTTTACTTGGATGAAGTTCTTCACTATGCTTTGACTTTTCAACAAGTTTCATCTCATCTGGATGGCTGCCTAACCACTCAATTTTCCCTGTCTCTACGTCATATATTGCTCCAACAACTCCAAGCTTTTTTTCCTCAATCAAATGTCCTATGATTTTACTTTTTGAAATAATATCGCTCATTGTTTGAAATACGTTTTCTTTAATAGTTAAATCGACCACATCATGCTTGTCGGAATGCTCTTTTTGAACTTTTTCAAATGCGGGCTTTATCTTATCAGCTAATTTAGGCAGATGCCCTTCTAATTGAGCACCACTCGCAACTGCTGTTACCGCTCCGCATTTCGTATGCCCTAAAACAACAAGCACAGGAGTGCCTAAATGTTCTGTTCCATATTCAACCGTTGCTATTTCATTAACGTCTGCAACATTTCCAGCTACTTTTACAACGAACAAATCCCCAACTCCCTGGTCGAAAATCACTTCCACCGGGACCCGTGAATCTGAACAAGCAAGAATTGTAGCAAATGGTTTTTGTCCTTTGTTAGCTGTTTCTTGCCTACGTTCAAATGATTGGTTTGGATGAGTGGCTTGCCCCGCAACAAAGCGTTCGTTGCCTTCTCGTAGCCTTTGTAATGAAGCATCCCAAGGGGTTGCACCCAAATTGCCAACCATTCCCAAAAAAGTAATAGGAATTAGCAGTAAATAAAATAAATTTTCCATTTTTATCTAATTTTCCTTTAAAATTTCTTCATCATAAATAGTTTCAAGTTGCAATTTATGCTTTGCTTCCTCCTGAGACAAACGAATGAATACATTACGAGCCTCGCCTTCCACCTCAGCCGCTAATTGTTGATACAAACTCATTGCTCGTTCTTCTCTTTTCATTGCAATTATTAATATTTGCTGAAATGTTATGTCGCTTTCCGCTTCCACATCATCTATATAATCACTAATAAGCAAATTCGTTGGTTGATCTATTACTCCAATTTCCGACGGATTATCCAAATAGTTTTGAAGTATGGTTTTGTGAGATACTTCCATTTCTTCCAACTCTTTCAGAAATGCTTTGCTCGATTCATACTTTGCTATGTTTTGCAGCTTTTGGTAAAACTCTATTGCTTCAATTTCCTTATTAATTGCAAATTCAATAATATTTTTTACTTTCATTTTTCATTTCCTTCAATTTCTTTATATTCATAATCTATCAATGCTCTTTCAAGTTTTTCAATAATTGCTTTCCTTAGTTCTTTTGGCTTCTTTATGATTATGGCAGAACTCCAGCTCATAACCCAACTAATGAAATCAGGTCCGATTGGAACTTTTAGTTCCATCGTCAAACTTCCATCTTCTTCTTCAATAATATTCTGTGTTTGATGCCACTTTCTGTTAATGAAATAATGCTTGAATTCTGGCTTAACTGTTAATACAATACGTTTCGGTTCACCATAAAACACGCCAAATCTGTTTTTTGTCCATTCTTTAAAACTAAATTCCGGCAATTTCTTCTTATAGTTTTGAACTTCCTCCATTTTTACTATATTATGAAGTGCAAGCGCTATGTGCGAATCGTGTTTGGGCACATAAGCGACAGCATACAACGCTCCGCTGTATGTAAACAAACATCTTAAATTAAGCAATATCTTATTTATTATTCCTTTGCTTGACGTATTATAATCTATGTTTATCCATTTTTTGTAAACAATTGCATCTATGATGTCTTTTAATTTGTCATTATACTTTGAGTAATCAAAATATCCAATATTTTGATCCCAGAACAGACTTTCAGGTGCGTATATCTCATCAGGAGCAAATTTTTCTAATTTATCCACTAGTCTGTTAATATCATCCTCAATCACTGTACCGCTAAATGTTTTTAAATGTGCTTTCAAAATATAGAACGACAAAATCTCATTATTATCAATTCGCATCATTGCTTCAGCTTTGCGTATTTCCTTTGGAATAAACCATAAATGTTCTTTCCCAACACGCGTAGCATTTACCGTTGGTTCACACTTTTGCAAAAGCAACATATCACGCTGTACAGTTCTTAGCGAATGCGATCCAAATTCCTTGCAAATCATCTCATATGCTTCTGATGTTGTATATTTGTTTCCCATCTGTAGTTTTTTTAACAAAAAAACTATCCTTTGTGCCTGATCTGCCATTCTATCCCCTTGTATTGATAATTTTATTACGATTAAAGTTGATTAATAATTCTGCATAATTTATAAAAATATCATAAATAATTCAAAAGTATTTTTTAGCTATAGATTATCTACATATTTTTGTATTTATTTCTATATTATATACGAATTTATATGAAAATATTATTATTATATATTTTTGTCTCTATTCTTCTCGTTTCCTGTGCTTCAACTGTTCGTTTTACTGATAATATCTCTAATAGCTCTCTCAATACAAAACCCAATGCTTCTTCTGGTACACAACCCAATGATTTGCCTGCTGGTTATACTTTCAGAGGAAAAGCATCTTACTACTCAGATAAATTCCACGGACGCTCTACTGCAAGCGGAGATATTTTCGACCAAAACAAACTTACAGCCGCTCATCGTTCTTTGCCTTTTGGCACTAAACTTAAAGTTATTAACTTAAAAAATAGTCGTTCAGTTGTTGTTATTATTAACGACAGAGGACCTTTTGTTGAAGGCAGAATTATCGACCTATCCTACGAAGCTGCTCGCCAGCTCGATATGCTCCAGGATGGCATTGCCGATGTTGAATGCACTATTTTAGATTAATTAAAACTATCTTTTATATAAATCGTCATATTTAAAGTTTTGTTAGTGTTTTGTTAATAAAGATGAAAAATTACAAATATTTATTAAAAATAAATTCACCGGCAGACCTCAAAACTATTCCACTGGATGAACTTCCGGTTGTTTGTGATGAAGTTCGGGATTTTATGATAGATACTATCACAAAAACTGGCGGGCATTTCGGTGCTGGTCTCGGTGTTGTTGAACTCACTGTTGCACTTCATTATGTTTTTGATACTCCTTCGGACAAAATTGTCTTTGATGTCGGGCATCAGGGCTATCCTCATAAAATTCTTACAGGTCGCCGTGATACCCTTCACACAATTCGCCAAAAAGGTGGTCTTTCGGGTTTTATCAAGCCATCTGAGTCTGAATACGATGCTTTCGGTGTTGGGCACGCCAGCACAAGTATCTCAGCAGCATTAGGTATTGCTACTGCTCGCGACTTAAAGGGAGAAAATTACAAAGTTGCGGCTGTCATAGGTGATGGTTCTATGACTGGTGGACTTGCTTTTGAAGCAATGAATAATGCAGGCGTCCAAAAAAAAGATATTATTGTTATTCTCAATGATAATAATATGTCTATCGATGCCAATGTTTCTGCCTTTTCTAATTATTTTAATGAGATTTTTGCTTCTTCTACTGTACAATCTATCCGAAAAAATGTTTGGGATTTGGCAGGAAAACTCGATTCATTCGGTGATAGGCTACGAAAATTGGCTGGACGTATAGAAGAAGGTATGAAAGCTATCATCACACCGGGCGCTTTGTTCGAAGCATTTGGCTTTACTTACTTTGGTCCATTTAATGGACATAATGTTATAAAACTTGTCAAAATACTTAGATTAATAAAAGATCTTAAAGGTCCTATTTTCCTCCACGTAATGACACAGAAAGGAAAAGGATATGGTCCAGCTGAATGTGATATCCATAATCTGCACGCTATCGGCAAAATAGACAAAGAAACCGGTAAATCTCTTTCCGAGAAACCAAATATTCCGCTTTATCAGGATGTTTTTGGCGACACAATGGTAGAACTCTGTAAGCAAAACAAAAACATTATTGCAATTACTGCTGCAATGTGCGAAGGAACCGGTCTCGACAAATTAAAAAATGTTATGCCAGAACGTGTTATTGACGTTGGTATTGCCGAAGGGCACGCCGTTACCTTTGCAGCTGGATTAGCTATACAGGGAGTTATACCAGTTGTTGCTATTTATTCATCTTTTTTGCAACGAGCCTACGACAATATTATTCACGATGTGGCTCTTCAAAACTTAAAGGTAATTTTTGCTATCGATAGAGCAGGTCTTGTCGGTGCCGATGGTCCAACTCATCACGGCGTATTTGACATTTCTTACTTGCGAACAATTCCTCATCAAATTATTGCTGCCCCAAAAGATGAACAAGAATTGCGAGATATGCTCTTCTCCGCTATTTACCACTATCCGAATGCTTCTATTGCAATTCGATATCCTCGTGGCTATGCCCAAGGTATTCCTGTTACTCAAATGAAACATATTCCATTGGGTAAATCTGAAATCATAAAAGATGGAAACAATCTTGCAATAATTGCATTCGGGAAAATGGTTAGCTACGCACTTAAAGCTGCTGAATTACTCGAAAAAGAAGGAATATCAGCATCCGTAATAAATGCACGATTTGCAAAACCTCTCGATGAAGATATGCTAAAAGATGTTCTCAGTCGCTTCGATTATATTGTTACCGTCGAAGAAGGACAAAAAATAGGTGGTTTTGGGTCTGCTGTACTTGAATTTGCCAACAGTATTTCCTTTAAACCTAATATTCTTGTATTAGGCATCGAAGATGAATTTATTGAGCACGGCACCCAGGAAGAATTATTAGAAGAAATCGGTTTGGACGAAAAAGGTATTTTTAAGCAAGTGATTGATTTTTTAGAGCAAAATCACTTGTTTGCTCAAAACGATAAATATTATTTTGCCAAAAAATAAAAAAATGTTTTGCTATTTTATATTTATTCTTTAATTTTGTACTCTATTTTATTGTGAACAACAATAAAATACAAAAAAAGACCCCGTAGCTCAGGCGGTAGAGCATTTGACTTTTAATCAAAGGGTCGCGCGTTCGAGTCGCGCCGGGGTCACACAAAAGCCTTGATTGTCGCAAGGCTTTTTTGATGAAATCGTTCATTGATAATTTGTGGCAAATTTTTATTTGCATAAAATAAAAAAAAACAATAATTTTGTATTCCTAACTTGATGTATGACTGGGACGTCGCCAAGCGGTAAGGCACCGGATTTTGGTTCCGGCATTCGTAGGTTCGAATCCTGCCGTCCCAGCATTTTTAATTTAAACTGTGTTCTATGCACGATTTTAAAATAGCATCGGGACGTTCTAACAAGTTGTTAGCTGATAAAGTTGCAAACCACCTCGGATTGGAGCTCTCCGAAACTCTTGTGCGTAATTTTAGCGATGGCGAAATCTGGGTTAAATTCAATGATAACGTCCGTGGTGTAGATCTCTTTATTATTCAATCTACTTTTGCTCCTGCTGATAATATCCTCGAACTTCTTATGTTGATTGATGCTGCAAAACGTGCTTCTGCTAAACGCGTTACTGCTGTCATTCCTTATTTCGGATATGCCCGGCAGGATAGAAAAGACCAGCCACGAGTTGCTCTCACAGCTAAACTTATCGCTAACTTACTTGAGCGTGCTGGTGCAGACAGAATTATTACTATTGACCTGCATTCCTCTCAAATACAGGGCTTTTTCGATATTCCAATGGACCATCTTTATGCTTCGCCGGTTCTTATTCGCCAGCTGAAAAAAAATGGTCTCGAAAATGTTACTTTCGCAGCCCCTGATGTTGGTGGTGCAAAAACTGCTCGTTCCTATGCAAAGCGTTTCGGTGGCGATTTAGTTCTCGTTGATAAAAGACGTCCCCAGCATAATGTTGCTGAAATTATGCACATTATCGGTGATGTCAAGGATAAAAATGTTGTGATTGTCGATGATATGATTGATACAGGCACCACATTCGTTAATTGTGCAGAAGCTCTGATGGATAAAGGAGCCTTGCATATTATTGGTGTTTGTGTCCATCCTGTCCTTTCTGGGAATGCTTTGGATAAAATTGATGCTTCAAATGCTGTTTCTAAAGTTTTGGTTACTGATACTATTCCTCTAAAACGTCATTCCGACAAAATCGAAATAGTGTCTGTTGCTGAACTACTTGCCGAAGCTATCATTAGAACTCACGACAACCGTTCTATTAGTTCACTGTTTGAAATTGAAAGATAAATTTTATAAATGAGGTTCATTATGAAAGAAGTTGTTCTTAAAGTTAAAAAAAGAGAAGTTGGGAAGCAAAGCCTTAATAAAATTCGTAAAGAAGGTCTTATCCCAGGCGTTTACTATATCAATGGCGAACCAGGCATTCCTGTTGCTACTGATTTCCTTTCACTTCGCAACATAGTTTATACTTCCTCTACTAAATTGATTAAACTTCAAATTGAAGGCGAAGAGCAAACAAAAGATTGCGTTCTAAAAGATATAAAATTCCACCCGGTTTCTGACCAAATACTACATTTCGACCTTCTTGGGCTTAATCCTGAGAAAAAACTTACTGTCGAAGTTCCAGTTGTTGTTAAAGGTCAGTCTGTTGGCGTTCGTAAAGGTGGGAAATTACAGCAATCCTTGCATAAAGTTACTATTAAATGCTTGCCAAAGTATTTAGTAGATGCTCTTGAAGTAGATGTAACAAATCTTGATTTAGGAAAATCTCTTCATATTCGCGATTTGTCTTTGGAAGGAATTGAATTCGTTGTTCCCGGCGATACAATCATCGTCGTTTGCAAAGTTCCTCGTGGCGTGCAGATCGGTGCAGAAGCAAATGCATAATCTAATGTTTTCGATATAAAAAAAACGCCTTGAATTTCTCAAGGCGTTTTTTTATATTCCAACCCCAAATCCTATTCCATACACTAATCCAACTTTACTTCCTACTATATCTGCGTTTATCGTTGGGGAAATCGAAAAATTTTGCAAATGAAATGTGTAGTTCCCTCCAAATCTCAACAAAAATTTTACTTTGCTTGTTGAATGTATTTCATCAATAATATCAGTTTGTAATTCTCTATAAATAATTGACGGAGCTATGTGAAATTGCACTTCCTGCCAAGGCTTAATGTTAAACGTTCCTCCAAAAATTGCTTCTGTATGCTTTCCGAACGCTCCTTCAATAAATCCACCAACACCAATCATTGTTCCCGTGTTGCTGAAATAATATGTATAATCTATACCTGTGGAAAAACTTATCTCACCGTTATTCAGGCTTGACAATGCTCCTAAAAATAACCCTAAGTGATGGTTATAATTATGCTGTTCTTCTGTCTCTCCATCTTCAATTACTTCGAACCAATTATCCTGTGCACATAATTTATTAGAAATCACTGTAAATAAAATTATATACATTATAATGAATAATCCTTTTTTCATTACTACTTTCCATTTAATCCAAAAATCACTATTTTTATAACAAAGTTTATACCAATTTTTATGAAAAGAAAAGTAATAATTGTCGGTGCTGGAGTTTCCGGAATTAATGCTGCCGTCCATCTTGCAAAAGCCGGAATAGAAGTTCAATTATTTGAAGCAAAAAAAAATATTGGTGGCAGATTCTTCTCTTTTACCGACCCTACTACTGGAAACATTATTGATAACGGACAGCATATTTTTATTGGAGCATACAATAATTTTTTTGACTTACTTCGCAATTTAAATACTTTCAATTTTGTGAAAGCCCAATCCAATTTCGAAATTAATTATTTTGACGACAAAGGTTCTGCAAAGCTGGCGACAAATCTATCAAGCGGGAAATTGCCTCTGGCTCTTGCATTGCTAACATTTCGAAAACTTGATTTTAAATCTAAAGTTTCTATTATTAAGATGATTTTAAAAATACATAAAATTCATATTCCAGCCGAAATTAGTTGTCAGGATTTTTTATTCCAAAACGGTCAAACAAATTTAGCAATTAAATACTTCTGGGAGCCATTAATTTTAGCCACTTTGAACCAGTCTGTCGAAAAATCGCCAGCAAGTCTTTTCGTAGAAGTTATTAAAATTATGTTCAAAAGCGTTCATAATGCCAAAATTTATTTCTCTACCGTGCCTTTAATTAGATTATTGGAGCCTGTGGATGATTTTTTAAAGACTTACAATTCTGATATTTATACAAACACTGAAATAGTCAAATTAGATGTGAGTAAAAAAATAATTACAAATTGTATAGACAAAATGGGTGATATTTTTTCTGCTGATGCTTTTATTCTTGCCCTTCCGTTTGATAGATTAGCGAAAATATTTAACAATAGTGGAATTAATGATGATTTCAAGTCCTTTTTTAATTTTTCACCAATTATTTCATTTTACTTTTGGTCAAAAAGTAAAATAGATTGTTCCGAGATTAATGCTATGATTGGAACAAAATCTCATTGGCTTTTCAATTTGTCTGAAATATCAAATGCTGTCAATCCAAAATATTATCTTTATACGATTACTATTAGTAATGCTTTAGAAATGAATAATATGAGCCATTCCGAAATTTCTCAAATGATTATTGACGAACTGACCTACCTTGGGCTTATCAGCAAATCCACAGATATTATTCATTCCAGACTTATTTTCGACAAAAAAGCAACTGTTTCAATAGATATAAACAATTTCGATAAAAGACTACCGATTGAAACGGCTTATGATAATCTTTTTATTTGTGGCGATTGGGTAAATACCTCTCTTCCTGCTACTCTCGAAAGTGCTGCATTAAGTGGAAGGCTTGCCGCTGAAAAAGTAATTAATTATTTCAAAAGTAGTTAGAATTCATATGTCAAGTCATACAATTAAATACTGCATCAGCATCTCGAATACTAATTCTGTCTCGGAAATAGTAAAGTTCATTCCAAAAGGAAGCTTTATTGAATACAGGCTCGATACTGCATTTTCTCTTGATGATATTAAAAGAGTAATAGAAAATTATGAATGTATTATTTCACCAAAAATTGTTATTGACTTAAACGAAATAAAAAAAATTATTGCACTATCTCCTGATTATATTGATATTGATTTATTATCTTTTGAAAGTAATCTTTTTGAACTAATAAACTATTCAGTAATATACAACGTCAAATCAATTGTTTCTTTTCATTTGCCAAAAGAAATATTTAATATTAAGTATATTGAATCATTGATTAGAAAAATGTTGAGTTTTTGCCCTGATTATATCAAACTTGTGTTTAATCCCGAAAATTTGCTTGAAACAAATCAATTATTAAATTTTTACGATATTTTCCCAAATCATAAATTACTGCTTTTTGGAATGGGGCAAGAACTTAAATATACACGTTTGGAAGCAATAAAAAAAGGTTCTCCGTTTATGTATGTTTCCCATCCTGCTTTTGGGGAAACTGCCCCTGGACAATTTTCTCTTGATGAGATTAAAAAGGTGTAATATGAGAAAATTTGCTGTTATTGGAAATCCGATTATCAATAGTGCTAGCCCAATAATTTATAATCACTTGTTCAAAATCAATAATTTAGATGCCTATTATTCAAGATTGCTTGTTACTGATATTAAAAATGGGTTGGAAACCTTTAATTTGCTTAAGCTCGATGCTGTTAATGTAACTATGCCTTACAAACAATTAGTCTATGGTTGGGTTGATTATCCGGACGAAATTTCAAAAATTACCGAAACTTGCAATACTCTTATTTTCAAAGAGCGAATTTTTGGCTATAATACTGATTATAAAGCCACTTACGATGCACTTCACAAAATCAATATCGATTCGCTTTCTGATATTCTGGTCATTGGTGCAGGTAGCACGGCTATTACGGTTGTGGACATCTTAAGTAAACTAAATAAAAAAATCGATATTGTCAATAGAACAAAAGAAAACGTCAATATTATTTGTAGTTTTTACGATAATGTGCAAATAATCAACGAAGATTCTGTTAAAAATAGTTACGACCTGATAATTAATACTGTTTCTGATTTATCTTTTTTCGAACATTACTCAGAATTGACAAGTGCTAAGATATTGTTCGATTTTAATTATATGAAAAACCAACTTTGCAAGATTATTCCTAACTGCCAATATTTGATTGATGGCTTCGAAATTCTAAAAAATCAAGCATTTTATGCTTTTAATCATTTCGCAGATGATATTTTCAATGCGAAAAATGTTCTTTTCGAGGATGAAGAAATCTCTGACCTTTTGAGACAAAAGAAAATTAAAAAAGACAATATTTCTTTAATTGGTATGACAAGCGTTGGAAAAACTGAATTTGCTCGTGCTCTGGCTAATGAACTTAATTTGGATTATTTTTCAGTTGATGATTTTATCGAAAAACTTGCCGGTAAGTCTATCCCAAAAATATTTGAAGAAGATGGTGAAGACAAATTCCGAAAGATAGAATCAGATGCAGTCAAACAAATCAGGTCCCTCAAAAATACAATTATCGATACCGGTGGTGGCTCGTGTATTTTCTCAGAAAATATTGAAACTCTTAATTCCAATTCCTTTGTTGTGTTTCTCGCTCGAAAACCTGAACATATTTGGAATGATATTAATACTGAAAATCGTCCAATATTGAAACACGCTAATTATGATGATTTCCTAAATATTTTTAACCAAAGACTTGATAATTATTTCAAATGTTCCGATTTAATCTACTCTTTCTCCAAATTCGACATTGCTTTCAATGTTCTTAAAAATGAATTAAAAAATTACTTAAATGCTGATTAATCCTAAAACCATCAATTGCCAAATTTCTGTCCCATTTTCCAAAAGCGAGTTTCTAAGAGCTTGTTTAATCGCTTTACTGAGTAAGAAATTTACTATTGAAAATATTCCGAATTCCGAAGATGCCACCGCCGCAATTAAAATATTACAAAACTATTCTAATTGTTTGTTTAAGGATAATCAGATATTTGTCGAAAAAATAAATCAAACTAATGATTTTAGCTTTCATTGTGGCGAATCAGCTTTTCTGGCTCGAAGTCTTACTGCCATATCTGCAATAATGGGGTGGAATGCCAAAATTTGTGCTTCTGGGTCTCTTTTCTCTCGTAATCTTATTGATATTTTCGATTTTCTTATGCGTAATAATATTATTTTTGAAGGTAATTCACCTTTTCTTCCAGTAACTCTATTCAAAAGTAATATAACAAAAATAATCGAACTTGATGCTTCTCAATCGTCTCAATTGCTGTCGGGTTTGCTAATTGGAAATGCCTTTGCTGAGAATAATTTTGTTATTCGTTGTTCAAATATAGTTAGCAAAGGCTATGTCGTTCTCACACTGAATATGCTCGAAAAAATTGGGGTAAATTATGATTATTGTGAAAATGAATATTATCTTGCAAATAATTCAATCGTTACTTCTGATAAAATTACAATTACGGGGGATTGGAGTGCCGCTGCATTCTTAATGGTTGCCGGATTTATTTCTGGAAAAGTCGAAATTTTGAATTTAGACAACTCATCGTCTCAACCCGATAAATTTTTTCTTGATTTTATTCATCAACTTGGGCTCAACTGTTCTATCGTTAATCACCCTTATAAAATCACTTGCGAAAAATCCATTATTCCTCAATTTGAATTCGATGCAACTGATTATCCCGACTTAATTCCTCCACTTGTCGTTCTTGCACTAAATTCAACAGGTAAGTCTGTAATTAAAGGTGTCCATCGCCTTCTGAATAAAGAAAGCAATAGAGCTTTGGCTCTGCTGGAAGAATTTACCAAAATTGGTGCTAATATTTCAATTTCTGATGATATCTTTATTATTCAAGGGAATTCGCAACTAAGTGGGGGAGAGGTTTCTTCTCGAAACGACCACCGAATTGCTATGGCACTTGCTGTTGCTGCTCTTAATTCAAAAAGCGGAATTGTTTTGGACAATCCCGCTTCTGTAAATAAATCTTTCCCTGATTTCTGGAATTTATTTATATAATACCAAATAAACTAAGTAAAATTAATGAAATAACAATGGGTATAATAAATTTGATAAAGAAACCCCATAAGAAAGCAATTTTTTTGAAATTATTCGAGCCTTCCGAAATCTCTTCAGTTGCAGGTTTTATTCCCCACACCCATCCAACAAATACAGAAGCAAACAGTGCTCCTAAGACGACCGCAAAGTCACCAAAAATAAAATTCATATGCGAAAGAAAATCTGGCGAACAAATTGATTTTGGCAACAATCCAAAATTAGTAAAAACATCAACTGTTCCTTGCGAAAGGGCAGAAGGAAGACCCATAATAAATGTGAAGATTGTAGCATAAATCACAATTTTCTTTCTGTTAATTTTCTTTTCATCAACGAAAAATGATACAGGAACCTCTAACATTGAAATTGTCGAGGTAAGTGCTGCAATAGAGAGCAGAACAAAGAAAAATGCACCCACTATCTGTCCGCCGGGCATCCCCATAAACAATTTAGGCAATACTTCGAAAACAAGTGCCGGTCCAGCCTGTGGATTGACACCCATTGCAAATAAAGCAGGGAAAATAACAAATCCAGCCATTATTGCTACTGCAGTATCCAAAAGAGCTATGGTTGTTCCGCTTACGAAAATATTTTCTTTTTTAGATAAATAGCTTCCGTAAGTAACCATTAGTCCCATCCCAAGACTGAGCGAGAACATAGCTTGTCCTATTGCCGAAAGAATTACTTTAGGTGTGATTTTCGAGAAATCTGGCTTTAAATAAAATTCCAAACCTTTCGATGAGCCTTCTAAAAAATTAGCATATATAATCAGAATTATCATTATCAGAAATAGTAATGGCATTAATATTTTCGACCACTTCTCTATTCCTTTTTCCACTCCTCCGTAAACTATCCCAGCAGTGAAAATTAAAAATATAGCGAATAACCCTATTTCAAATATTGGATTTGATACAAAAGTCTGGTAGCCAAAAGCATCTCCGCTCAACATCTTGAATATATAGCCGAATGTCCATCCCGCTATTACTGAATAAAATGCTAAAATCCCAATATTTGTAAGAACAGCGAAATATCCAACAAATTTCCAAAATTTAGAATTACTGATGCTTGTAAATGCTCCAACTGGATTTTTTTGTGTTTTTCGACCTATTGCAATTTCTGCAATCATCAAAGGAATACCAAAGAATATTACAAAAATCAGATAAGTCAGAACAAATGCTGCGCCACCATTTTCACCGGCTACATATGAAAAACGCCAGATATTTCCTAATCCTATCGCAGCTCCTGCTCCAGCCAAAATAAATCCAATTTTTGAACCCCATTGTCCTCTTTGTGCTTCCATTAATTTACTCCGTAAAATTGTTTCATATACTACCTTTTTTTGTGAAAAAAATCTTCGTTAATATATGAACAATATTGATATTTTAAAAATGAAAATTTGCATAAAAAAATGCTCTTCGATTTTCGAAGAGCACTTTTTCACATTACTTATATCACATTATCTGATGACTACAAATTGCTTTGAAACTACACTGTTATTAATCTTAATATTTACGGAATATACTCCAACAGGTAACCTGCTTATATCTATTGTTTTGTTGTTCTGTCCAACAACTGCTTGAATTTGATTAGAGTATAGAACATTACCTAAAGTGTTGGTAATTGAAATCTCTGCTTTTGAAATATTATTTGCGGCAAACGACAGATTTATTGAATTTGCTGCGGGGTTAGGATACAACGATAGGTTATCGACTAAAATTTCATCTTTAACTGATGAAAAATCATTACAGAATTTGAATTGGTTTTCATTAATAAATTCTTCACCTGTTACTGCTAATATTATCTCTCCGGCAATATTTCTTATTGTTACTGCAGTATCTATGTTTATTCCTCCTTCCGAATTATTTATTGGCACAAAATAATAACATCCTTCTGGCAAACATAAATCATATTCATTCGAGTACGGACTTTCTACATTTTTACTCATAACAATGTTGCCTTCCTCGTCTATAATTTCCCAACTATATAACCAGAAGTTTTCATCTGTTTGTATATTCATAGTTGCAAATTTTGGAAGTAATTCGACCTGAAATTCAGCATTTAATGTGTTGTCATCTAAATTTGTTTCTTCATCATAGTTATCATATGAAATTATCTCGATTTTTATTTTGTTGTTTCCAACAGATACTTTTTCAAGGTTGAGTTCCACTGGGTATGCCATTCCTGCAAATATAGTGTTAGGTAATGTATCAACTTCCGAATATTGACTGTTTTCATAAGTTATCTTATATTTTAAATTCTTTATTGGTAATGTCCCGGAATTATTCAAAGTTAAGTTCAGGTTTTCGCTTACATCAGATAAATCACAAACAACTACATAGTCAGTCATATCGTTCTTCAATATAGAAACATCATAAACAGGTTCAAAAGGAATAGAAAATGATGTCATATGGAAGAAAGATTGTTCCTCGTTCCATAGCAAATCATATTTTTTGCCATCTGCATCAATTGCAAGATTGAAATCATAAGTTCCCATTCCACCTATATAGAACATATAATTCCCATCGCCGAGACAAATCTGTTCCTCTATTTTCTTGCCAGAAGAAGCAAAATTATATTCCTTTGTTTCGATTTGTTCCATAGTTTCTGCATCGAGAATGGCCCAACCAACCGTCATAATATTACCTAAATCAAGTGATAAATTAAGCGTGTTTGGTTTTGCTAACTCGAAATACTTGTTATCCATATATTTTTCGAGTTCGATATTAGTTCCGTTTGGCTTGGAAATTGTAACTTCTACCCAATACATTCCGTAATTTTCGAACGCTCCGTTCATTTCAATTGGAAATCTTTTACTTCCGCCTGTTGGTAATGGATTATTAATTTCTATTGTTCGAGTTGTTGAGTTTAACAAATTATTGGGGTCAGTCCCGATTTTTATTGTAACGTCGAATTTTTCAAGTGGTGCTTTCCCGGTATTTACAACTAAATATTCTCCAATTTGTGGAACATCTCCACAAGAATAAACTTTTTCTTTAATAATTAATCTATTCAACTCAATATAATTATCGTTTGCAGGTTCATTGTGTGCATTAATTTGCGAATTTTCTATTATCCAATCATAAAAATATGGAACACGGGTATAAACAGCTGGTTGTTTTGGTGCTCCACAAATATTTCCCCACGAAGTAATGCCTGCTAAAACGTAGTTGTTCGTAGAGTCTTTTACTGCAAGTGGTCCACCGCTATCTCCGTGGCAACCGCTCACTCCACCTTCTTCGTAGCCTGCTGGGAGCATACTTTCGAGAACCGTATTCATCCCTTGAGTAGATTCTGCAAACCATTGATTTGCAGTTTCCACAGAAATTATAGGTAGAACACCAACTTGTAGTTGATCTGGTTGTTCGCCCATGTACTGAGTTGTTCCCCAACCGGTGATTGTTGCCATCGTTCCGGGAGAAATTAGTCCAGTTTGCTCTTCTTCAGGAGTAACCAATCTGATTATTTTGCTTCCGGAATTTGCTGTATCTATCGGATATGCTAACCTAAGTAATGCAATATCATTCTCAACTGTGTTCGTATTGAATTCAGAGTGACTAATATAATAAACCCATTCCTATACAATGGCATTATCAATTTCGCTTAATTTGGAAAATGCGGCTACGATTCTTTGATTTTTGTGTGAATTCTGCAAAACACAATGAGCTGCAGTTACTACCCAATATCTATCAATTATTGAACCGCCACACATAAATTCATTGATGTTGCCTTCTTCATCAACCGAAAATAGTGCTACTTGGTAAGGATAATCTTCGATATTTGCTGGTGAGCCGCCCACTATTTTAATGTCTGGTGCTTGTGCAAATACCTGCGATAAGCTAAATATCGCAAGCATAAAAACAAAAATTGGGTAATAAATTCGATTAGTTTTTAATTTTTTCATTTTTTCTCCTTAATGTTAAAAAAAAAGAACTATTAAATATTTACGCTTTTATTTGATATTGGTTTCAATTTATTTATATTTTGTTAAGTTTTATTTATTACAATATTTAAGATAAGATATGAATAATTACGTAACATTCAACATACTAAATATATTATTTGAAAAAAATACTATTATTTTTCATTAATTATTAAATAAAAAAGGCTGCCCCAGATAATTGAGACAGCCATTTTTCTGAACAATTCTATTCTACTTCTGCCACATTACCAAGCCATCACTGTCAGCCGGAACATTTGGATTTGCGTTCTTTTCAGTTATTGGATAAATAAAACGCATCGGCAGATTTGCAACTGGTTTCTTCCCAGTGCGGCGCATATCTGTATATGCTTGTCCTTCTAAGAACAACTGTAAGTATTTCTGTTTCAGTATTTCATTAATAAGTGCTTCGCCTGCACCCGAGAAATCTGTCAAACCGGCTGCATTTCTAATAATATTCAGTTGAATTACAGCTTCGCCTTCTCTTGATGTGCGAGCAAGTGCTTCGGCAAGAATCAAGACTGTTTCTTGATACGAAATTAATGGGAAATCATCAGCGTATTTACCATATTTTTTCAAAGAAACAAGTTTCGAAATGTCTTTTTCATCGTCTGTAGGAGTTATTCCTGGTTCATCGAAATAAGCGTATCCAACATAATTACCATCAGAATTTGGATTGAAGTATTCACTTAAACGTTTGTCGCCAGCTTCTGCCTGAAGAGCGCGGACGAAAGAATGAGTAGCGCGAATTGGTTCACCTACTTCGGTCAATGCCCAATGTCCCCAAACGGAGTATTCACCAGCAGCTTCATTGTATATTCCAAGAAGCACTAAGTTTGGAGCATCAATACCTAATGCGGCTTCTTCAGCTGCTTTTTGATAATTCATTGCATGTAAGTAATAACGAGCTTTGAGTGAGTGAGCCACCTTTATCCATTTTGCACCGTCTCCACCAAAGTTCAAATCCTGCGGAACTGCAGCAGTATTAGCAAAATGAGCTATCGCTTCAGTTAATAATTGTTGAACTTTGTCGTAAGCCTGAGCTTGCGAAACAAATGTTGGTGCCTGCAATCCCTGAATATCAACAGGAATTGAACCGTAGAATGCGGCAAGTTCACCAAGGAACAATGCTTTATATACTTTAGCAATTCCAATAAATGTGTTTTGCAAAGCCTGATTATTAGCACCAAAAGTAACCTCTGGTGAATAATTGATGATGTCGTTTGCTATACGAACACCACGATAACCAAGTTTCCACATATCATCGACAAAACCGTCCGTTTGCATTTGATATGAGTTCCAGCTCACAGGTTGAGGACGTCCCAATCCCGGAGGAGCACACATCTGACGTGACCACATCGAAGCAATACGTGAGCGATCACCTGAATAAAAATCTCCTGCTGCAACTTGCATCGAAATTAACAAACCTTTGATCCCTGTTGCAGTCTTTACATTACTTTCATTAATTGCATTAGGTGATTGATTGATGCTATCATCAATATCGCAACTCGATATCGATATTGCTATCAGAGCAAACAATGGAAGCATCATCAAGAGGCTAAATACTTTTTTATTTGATTTTTTCATATTCTATCCCCCGATTAATACATTATTGAAATACCAAAACGATAGGAACGTACCTGTGGCAAAGTGAAGTAGTCAAATCCACGACCTTCTGCTAACGAGAAAGTGTTTACTTCTGGGTCGTAGCCTTTGTAATCAGTTATTGTTAACAAATTACGGGCTGAGAAAGTAAATGCAACTGTTTGTATGTTCCAATCTTTCAAGCCATTCCAGCGATATTCAATTGAAAATTCTCTTAACTTAATGTAAGAACCATCTTCAATGAATGGCTCGTTAATATAGAACCCGTTGCTATACATACGGTAGAAAGGAGTTTTGGTAACCTGCTTAGGATTGTTTGGATCTGTAACGTCCAATACAGGTTTGCCATCGAAATTAATCCAAGGCTCATCACGATCCTTTGTGTCCCCAGCAGTTCCAAAGTTATACAATGCACCACGAGTTCCGTTCCATACATCCAATCCAATTGCAGCATCAAATAAGAATCCCACTGTTAGATTCTGCATAATTGTAAAGTCGTTTCTCCAGCTAATCTGGAATTTTGGATTGGAGTTACCAATGATCTTTTGATCTGGGTCTTGTATTGGTGTGTTAATATATGGATTACCATAATCGTCTTCCATTAGCAAACCATTCGGGTCATTTGCATCTGTTTTGGTAACGCGACCATATTTATCACGCATTATCGAGCCGTCGCTGTTTAGTTTAATATATTCTCCTGAATAGACAATTTTGCCATTTACATCACGCAACCATCCATAACCATAAAATACTCCAAGAGGATGTCCAACCATTGCTACGTTCTGAATACCAACAAATCCACCACCTAATGTAATTACATCTGTTGGCTTCTGAACCGGGCTGATGATCATCTTTGTAACTTTGTTACGGTTATGTGAATAGTTGAATGTTGTTACCCAATTGAAATCAAATGTTGAAATTGGATTTGCTTTTAATGAAAATTCTAATCCTTCGTTCCACATCTCAGCAGCATTGCGAAGTTGTTGATCGTAACCTGTTGAAGTTGGAACAGGGACATTCAGAATCATATCAAATACATTTTGTTTGTAGTAAGTTACTTCAATATTAAATAAATTATCAAACAATGTGATGTCTAAACCATATTCGCGTTCTATTGTCAATTCTGGCTTTATGTCTTTTGCTCCTGCAACTATATATTCGTCAGCACTTGTACCTCCACCCGGTTTTATTCCAATATATCCGGAACGAGAAGCTGTCGTTGAGCGTCCCCAAGGATCAAAAAATCCGGCTACACCATAAAGGAAGTTAGTCTGATATGCTGCTGGAAGCGATGGCGAACCAGCCTCACCCCAGGATGCACGCAAGCGAACATTTGAAAATGTTGGTTTCAATGATTCCCAGAAGCTTTCATTACTCAAAACATAAGAGAAGCTAACCTTTGGATAGTAATGGAACTTATCAGATTCCCCGAATGTCGAACTGCCGTCTCGTCTCAATGCAAGAGTCAGAGATAATTTCTCTTGCCAGGTGTTCGTAACCTGAGCAAACATACCTACTGTTTTTTGCTCATACCTGCTTGAACCTGCATCTCTTGTAGCACCTGCAGAGAGCATATCAAAAAACGGAATTGTGCTTGTAGCATCACCAAAGTTAGATGTGCGGTAATCCCAGATGATCTGACTACCTGTTACAAAAGTTGTAAAAAATTGATTATCGAGCCAATATGTCTGGAAGTTAGCTGTAAAGTCCAGATTCGTTTTTTCGTTATCAATTCTTTGGTCAGAAATTGAACCTTCACGATTTGGTGAAGCTGCACTTCCCACTGCCAGTCTTGAGTTGTTCTGATAATAGTATCTATCGTATCCAACTCGCCCATTCAAACTCATCCAGTCAAACACTTGCCATTTTGCGTCAGTAGAATGTAAGAAACGATTAATTTTTGAATTAAACTTATTGAATTTTTGTGTCCAAATCGGATTGTCGTAAGTCCCAAATCTACGCATCGAGCCATCAGGATATAAATAAATCTTGTTGTTGAATTCCGGTGGCGTACGCAATGCACCTAACAAGATACCCGAAGTGTTTGAACCGTCTTGTGGCAGATCATTGTTTGTAATAATATAATTATTATTAGTTTTGATGTTGAATCCAGGAAGAATTTGAGCTCCGATATTTGCTCTTACGCTCGTTCTTTCCAACAACGAACCATTAACATAACCCTCATTTCTTGCATATGTTCCATTGATCAAGTAATCAAATTGAGGAACACCACCGGATATTGTCAGTGATTGTTCATATGAAAATGCATTACGGAATGGCTCTTCTGAATGATTATATGTTTTTACTGTGTCTGGCAATTTTGCTCCCCATGAGTCATTACTGCCAGGTTTTCCTTCTTGGAATTTAACTCTTTGACCATATACTCGTTGAAGAGGCACTTCCCCTGCTTGTTTGTCGAATGTATATGAACTTGTATAAGTTATCTGGGCAGGTTTATCCATTGATTGTAATTTACCGCGCTTTGTTGTAATCAAAATTACACCATTTGCTGCTTGTGAACCATATATTGCAGCAGCAGAAGCGCCCTTCAGAATTTCTATCGATTCAATATCTTGTGGATTAATATCTACTGCACGGTTAGAAAATTGAACTGTACCGCTTCCGTCATAGAGTGAACTGTTATCAATTACAATACCATCTACGACATAGAGAGGCTCCGATGAACCAAGAATTGACTTGCGTCCTCTCATCGTGATATAAGTACCGGCACCAGGTGTTCCTGAGTTCCTCGTAACAAATACGCCCGGCACCCGTCCGCTTATTGCATCTATTGCTGATGGTGAAACAACATTGGCTACATCTCTTCCGCTTACTGATGAAATTGTATTGCCAAGTGTGTTTCTATCAACTTCGCCCGTCAAGCCAACAACTACAATTTGGCTTGTTAATATACTTTGTGTTTTTAATCCAATGTCTAAATTTCTTGTCTCGCCTTCTTTTAATGTTATTTTTGTCGTATGTGCTTCGTATCCGACAAATCTTACTTCTATAGTGTGTGTTCCAGCAGGTGCTTCAAATGAAAATGCACCTTTTGCATCAGTAACAGCGCCAACACGTAATGCAGGTATCGAAACAGAAGCCCTTGGGAGTGGAGCTTTTGTTTCAGCATCATAAATAACACCCTTAACCGTAGCACGTTTTGATTGGGCTATAGCGCTCTCATTCATCAATGAAAGCGAAAGCACCCCTATCAAAACCGTCAAAAAGATACCTCTGAAAATCATACTTGATGATTTCCGTGGTAGCTTAAAGCATGCAAATTTTAGCATAGGCACTACCCTTTGTTTGTGAAAAAAAGTAATGAACTGTAAAGAAAAAATGAAACTAGAAACAACGTTAAAAATCTTTTTGAAATGAGTAAGTTAATTTATTATGAATAATCCCCCTTCCTATGTTAATAATTATTAAACTGTGCTGAAATCACTTGAAATCTAATTCTCACCCTTAATTTAGAAAAAATTATTTTATAAAGCAAAAAAAAATTAGTTTTTTTCTGAAAAAAAATGCATTAATTCGCAAATTCTTAATATTTTCTTCATATTTTCTTAACATTTGTAAACATTTTTTCTATTTCACAAACTGAATATCAAGAAAAAATTAATATTGAATAAAATACATAATAATGCATGATATTTTGTCTTTTTGCTCTTAAAATTAACAATTTATTAGTAAATTAGTTATTCGATTTTTGTTTATTTTATTCTGTTTATTATTGTAAGTGAGAATTGATTTCTACAAATACAGAAAGTATGCCATCATTCTTGCTATCTATTTAGCAGTTTGTGTATTTTTTTTAATGTTATTTGACAACCTGATTATGCCTGCTGTTATCAATTCAGGCGAAAAAGTTAAAGTACCTTATCTAATAGGGAAAAAATTAGAAAAAGCCAAGTTTGATTTAGAAAAGCTTGGACTTAGTTGGAAAATTACTAAGGAAACCTATTCAGAAAAATTTCCTTCGGGCACAATTATTTCTCAAATGCCATCTCCTAATTTATTTGTTAAATCTTCTCGCCCGATTCTTCTAATTATCAGCAAAGGTCAAGAAAAAGTTGCTGTTCCTTATTTAATAGGTTCGAGCCTTCGCTCTGCAAGGCTTGCTTTGATGCAGCGCGGTCTTGAACTTGGTAATGTTATCTATGACTTTAATGATTTATATCCAAAAGATACTATTTACAGTCAATCTATTTCTGCAGGTACAATGGTACCTTTTGGTAGTAAAATAAATATCATTATCAGCAAAGGACNAATTAATCAAACACTAATTCCATCATTAATTGGGTATAGTTTTGATGAAGTCAAATTGATTATCGAAGAAGCTGGGTTTGTTTTAGGTTCTGTGCAATATAAAATTAGTGAAACTTATCTACCTAATACTGTTATCGACCAATTCCCAAAACCCAATGAATTAGCTTCACCAGGAGCAGTTATTAATATAACAATTGCTAAGTAACTTATGAAACTTGAAAAAAATATACTATTAAAAAATCGAAGCAAAATTCAATTTGACTGGATTTTGTTATTAAACACTATTGCTATCCTGTTAATCGGTCTAATTTCTCTATATAGTGCTACTTATGATTCCAATATGAGCAGCTTTTTCTATAAACAAATCGTCTCTATTGCTATTGGTTTTGTATTGATGTTCATCATCACATATCTACCTGACAGCTGGATTAAGTTTAATAGTTGGATATTTTATGTATTGAGTTTGCTTCTACTTATAGTGGTTGCTTTTGTTGGTGTAGAAATTAATGGGACAAAAGGATGGCTTCGCTTAGGCAGCTTCTCGTTGCAACCAGCTGAATTTGCAAAAATTGGGGTATTACTTGCTATTGCTTCTGTTGTTTCAAGAAAAGGTGTGAATATCCATACCTGGCGCGATTTTGCTCTTGTTTTGCTTATTGTTGCTGTCCCATCCTTTTTGATTATGAAGCAGCCCGATTTCGGCACTGCAACAGTTATTTTTGCAATGCTATACGGAATTCTTCTCTGGATTGGATTTAGCCCTTTCATTCTATACACATTAATTAGCATCCCTTTCCTTATTCTTTTTTCTTTCAAAGGGGATATTTGGTTCTATTCGTTGGCTACTGCTTTATCACTATTTCTATTTGCTTTTCGAAAAAATCTAATCCTTACTATTGGACTAATTCTAATTTTCTTCTCAATCAATTTCATTTCTGACAACGTCTATGAAAAACTATCTCCCCACCAAAAACTTCGAATCCAGACTTTTGTCGAGCCTGAGGCTAATCCTTTGGGTGCTGGTTATAATGTTATTCAATCTGTGATGGCAGTCGGTAGTGGTGGACTCACTGGAAAAGGTTTCCTTCAAGGCACTCAAACTCAGCTTCGTTATATTCCTATGCAATGGACGGATTTTATTTATTCTGTACCGACTGAAGAGTTCGGGTTTATAGGTGGAGTGGCTGTTATTTTGCTTCTTTTCTCTATGATTTGGAGAATTATTAATATAGCTTCTATTGTTCATGATAAATTTCATAGCGTTGTTTGCATTGGTGCGGTTTCTATCTTATTCTATCACTCTTTTATTAATATTGGAATGGCTATTGGTGTTATGCCCGTAATGGGTATCCCACTCCCATTTATGAGCTATGGAGGTACTTTTGTTATTTCTAATTTAATTCTTGTTGGTTTGGTGATGAACGTTCATAGAACTCACTATTTAAAGAGGTCAATATGATAAAAATTATCTCAACAATCGGTGACCCAAATGGCATAGGTATTGAATGTTTGGTTAAAGCTTTAGATTATCTAAACCATAATTGCAGTTGGTTCTTAAATGTGCAGCTTGATATTGCTGGTAATGTGAGTCTAATCGATAAGTATCTAAAAAAAATAAATTATCCCTATAAAATTATGGATAATTATCTTGTGTTAAATGAAAAAAAATACAAAATTCTCGCCGCAACTGATGATATTGATATTGATTTTGGTAAAATACAACAAAATTCAGGTTTAGTGGCTGCACATTCCCTCGAATTTTCTGTTTCTGAACTTGTTAAGAATAATTATGATATCCTCATTACGATGCCAATTTCTAAGGAAGCTATCAAACTTGCTGGATGGAAATTCCCAGGACATACAGAAATGATAGCTCATGCTCTTGGTGTCAAACATCCTCTAATGATACTCTTCCACAATAATATTCGAGTGGCTCTTATTACTTTCCATACACCTATCAAAGAACTTCCATTTGAAATTTCTTATAATAGAATTATTCATATTGGGTCTATTTTTAGTAATTCTTTACAAGTTGATTTTGGTATTGAAAATCCTAAAATTGCTATTCTTGGACTTAATCCCCACGCTGGCGAAAATGGAAATATCGGTCGTGAAGAACTCGAAATAGTTATTCCTGCATTAAGAAAACTTCAAGAACGTGGAATAAATGCTAACGGTCCTTTTTCGGCAGATGGCTTCTTTGGTTTCGGTGAGTATAATAAATACGATGGAATTCTAGCAATGTATCACGATCAAGGACTAATACCTTTAAAACTATTAGCTCACGGGAATGGTGTTAATTTTACAGCTAATTTGCCTATTGTCAGAACCTCTCCTGACCACGGAACTGCTTTTGATATTGCTGGGAAATCAATAGCTGACCCTCAAAGCACGATCGAAGCTTTCAAGTCCGCATACACAATTTATGAGAATAGAAAAGGATTAATCTAATGTGAGTTTCCCAGCGGCTATTATTTTTTCATCATCTGCATAAACTGTTGGTTTTTTGATTATGCAGTCTATGTGTATTGGGACGCTGATTTTCCCACCCATTGATAAATTATTGCCGAATGCAATATGAACAGTGCCTAATACTTTCTCATCTTCCAAAATGTCGCCAGAAATTTTTGCTTTCGGGTTTGTGCCAATACCAAATTCTCCAACTGCACGAGCATATTTACCAACATCTTGAAGCGTTTTTTCTAACTGACGAGCTTCGTCTGTTTTCCCGTAAAACTTTTCAGCAAAACCATCATTTATTTCGATTGTAACAGGAGAAGTAACAAGCCCAAATCCTGCAATAGAGCCATCTATTACAACGACACCATTTGTTTTTCCTTCTATTGGAGCCACATATACTTCGCCAGATGGAATATTCCCGCTTTCTCCAATATTCCTCAATACTCCAGTAGAAGATATTATTTTTCTTTGTTTTATTGGTATTACAACATCTGTTCCAAGCTTAGTAGTAACACGAATTTCTTTAGTGTTTTTAAGGATTGTCGAGAGTTTCTCATTAATTTCAATGATTTCGTCTGGATTAGCAGATAAACACCTTGTCATTGATTCTATCGATATTCCGGGCATCGTCCCAATCCGTACTCCTTGCTTAGATGCTTCTCTTCGTGC